>JADHWE010000073.1 GCA_016783675.1 Kiritimatiellia bacterium | reverse complement strand
ATGATTTTTTTGACCGTCGGAGACGTAGATATTCCTGCACAGATCCCGGCCCGCTTTCGCACACTGTAGATCAACCATAAAGGCACGTATTGTTCGATGTTATGCGCAAATCACTCGTTGGGAAATCCGGATATAGCCAGATAAATGCTAAGCGCACAACTACCAGCGAACATCGCGAGCACCCACAGTCTCGATGTCTTCCTCTTTCTCACATGATCAAGGTTACCATTTGAGCAGCCTGCAAACAATCGTCTGGTTCGGGCGTCAGCAAGCTTCCGCCGAAAAAGGGCACAAGCATCATTCCGAAATCGAGACCACGTACACGGAGAAGTCGCCCGATTCTTCCTCCGTGACCGAGACGGTAATATCATCACCTGTTCCTTGCGGCCAGACGGCATCGTCAATGGCAACATAATCGGACAGATTAATGGTTGTCAGTTGATAGCCGTTGGTAACCCCCTGCTCATTACTCAGGGCTTCCATCGCATCGTTTACCTCTGAACGATACTCGGTGATAGAGGGACCTGCATTGGCAAAGGTCCATGTAGCCAAAAGCACAGGCGTCTCGTCTACCATCATAAGACATGGATTGCCGGAATCCCCGGGGATGAGGGTCTCCGAGAAGTTCGTGCGGGTTCCTGCAATAGGAATGTCGACGAAGACAAGCTGCCCATAACTGTTCTGAACAGGCTCCAGAGAACGAACATTACCTACCAACGCTTTTTCCTCCTGATCGAAGCGGATGACAGGCAACCTGGCACCATCGCCAAGATAGTTCCTGAAATCGTGTGGCAACACACTCGCATGGCTGATTCGATTGGTGGGAGCGTCGCTGTCGAGAATGCCTACCACCAGATCCGACGAACCTATCCGCCTAAGACCAGCCACGGTCCGCGTAACAACACCATTAGTCGAATCAACAAATCGCAACGTCCCTCCGACAGGGACAAAATAGCTTGCATGATTGGCGAAAACCAGGTGCCGAGGACTAATCAGCGTACCGGCTTTCTTGTTTGCAGCATTGCTGTTCCATGGGCTGGCGCATGTCAAATCCAGATCGGCTGCCCAACAGTTGGTGTTGCGCACGTAGTTCGTATTCACATGGTCTTGTGTCGATAAGATCGGGAGCGCGGTGGATGGGTTGAGCCCGTCAATACGCTCGTCGATGGCCAAGGCAACGGCAGAATGCGCGTAGCCTGTATTGACAACCGTGGGATTGAGGTCCAGATCGTACTCCCATCCGTTATCGAGTCCGTCCCCGTCTCCATCCTCGAACACATCAAGCGCGTTCGACCACGATAGTCCGTATGTGGATTCCCAAGAATCAGCCATCCCATCTCCGTCACGGTCTACCACGCTGTCTTGATCCATGGTCATGACAACCCCATTGGTTGCGCCGATTACCGCGACCTGCTCTTGCAGAAGCGCATCGAACGAATCCCATACTCCATTTGTGTTTAGGTCGCAATGAAGCTGGACCCACCAAGCTGCGTTGTTGGAGACCGTGACATGCTCCAGCAGGAACGTGCCGTTCGATACGGTCACCGCGTTGTTCGTATCCCACTCGCCAAAAGTGAACGAGTAGCTTGCCGCTAACGCCACTTCATCGCCATAGGTCGTTTCGTTGGAAACGGCCCCCAATACCGCAATGCAGTAGTCATCCGCATTGGTCGGCGACGTGCCACAGGCAACCTCGTGGCCGTCCGGGCTGCCATCACGATCCGTGTCCGGGTCGTGCATACCCGTACCCCAAGTCTGTTCAAGCAGGTCCGAAAGCCCGTCACCGTCAGCATCTTCGCTGCCGAATGCCGCGTACTCATCCGCCCCGATGTCCGGCAATGAGTCGCGCGAGCGCGTCTCGAAGTCGTAAAGGCTGAGAAGTTCTGTCGTTGATGCATCGATACAGGGCGAGTTGCTCGATGCCAGATGCCCAAGAGCCAAGACCTCAACATTGGTCATGATCAAACCATTGGTAACGTCCGGGGCATAGGCGGCGGGAGGTAGGTAAGGCAACACGGAGTTGCTGAATGTTGCGCTGCACTCCTTCCCGGAGATCTCCAGAACCGCCACAGGCCATGCATTCGTTGCGGAGAAAGATGAATCCCACAGCGATGCGTCCGCGGTCAGATAATTCGTTCCCGGCACGCCGCCGGCATTCCAGCTTGAGAACTGAGGGAAGACGGCGATGGAATTGGTCCCCATATGGGAGAACGTGCAGTTGCGCAACAGTGTATTCGGACCATCTGTGTGAATGATCCCATAGAACCGGTCACCATCCGGTACTCCCCGGAAATGACAGTTATTCAGCACAAGGCGATCTTGTGTATACGCAATAGCATAGATACCACACTTGAACGCTGTGACGGATTGCTCCCCCTCGACGAAAGTGATGCCATCAAGAAATGGCGCAGCACCCGAATATGGCGCATATCCGGAACCAATCCACATACCGGCACTCATCGATGGTCCACCGCTGGATACGATCTTCAGGCCGCGAATGACGGTCCGATTGTCGTGCCCGCCATCAACATGTAGAGCGCGGGCGGTTCCTGTATAGAGGATGGCGGATCGCTCAGCCCCAAGCTGCGCGGAGGTAATCATCACGGGGTGAGAGGGCAGAACCAGGTCGGTGTTTCCTGCTCCCGTGTAATGGCCCGGGCCCAGTTCAATGATGCTGTTTGAGCTGCTCGCAGCAAACGCAGCCGCAATGGTCGTATACGAGCCGGGAACCACGCCGGTCAGATCGACACGCAACCGGGGCACATCGCTCGCATCTGCCACAGTCGGCTGCAAATAGTAGTGCCATTCGTAGTAGTTTGGAAGCAGGTCACCGTCGGGGTCGCCAATGATGTCATCCGGATCGTTCTTGTCGAGACCGTAGGCGTCTTCCCAATCGTCGCCCATCCCGTCGCCGTCGGTGTCCACAAATCCTGCCGTCGGGTCGGTCCCGGTCAGGTATTCGAGTAGGTTGGAAAGATTGTCCTCATCGTAATCACCGGCTGCACCCGGAATGGTGCTATCGAAGTAGTCATCCTCCCACCAATCTCCCATTCCGTCCGCGTCTGTGTCTGGATCGGTCATTGTCAGGTTGATCCCAGTCACCTGGTTGCTGACTACGATGGAGACCGTGCTGTACATGGCGGTTGCTTCGTACGTACCACGGCTTCCATTGCCATCGGAATCACGCCACGCTTTCACCCAGTAGTCGCCATGCGGCACCTGGGTAATGTGATAGGTACCGACATCGGCAATGGTGTCGGAAATGTTTGTGCTCCAGTCGCTGGAGCTGGTGACAGCAACCACGTAGATTGCGCCGGTCTGCCCAATTCCGCCGTGTTCCGTGCTGTACGAGACAGAGCCTTTGATGTTCGCGGGATCGTTCGGATCAGAGGGATCTGTCGACAAGTCGTACTCGTCACTGTTTGTGACGCCATCGCCGTCCGTGTCGTCTTCGCCGCTTTCGTCGAGGTCACCAAAGTAGATCATCTCCCAGCAATCGAGCAGGCCATCTTCGTCGTCATCGTACAGGACCATGGCAATATCAACGCCTGTAAGATCGTTCGTCACCAGGACAGAGGCATTGCTGTAGATCCCCCACGGCTCGCCACATTCCTGGCACTTGTTCGTGTTGATATCGCGATACGCCTTGAACCAGTAGCTGGTTGAGTTGGCCACCTTGTCGTTGGTGTAAACGCCGGGAGAGGCGATAGTCGCCATCGGACCAACCCATGAGTTCGACTCTGTGACAGCGATCATGCGGACCGGACCTGTCAGGCTGCCGGTGTAGCTGATCGTGCCGGATACCGATACAGGGTAGGAATCCGAGTTGGTCTCGCTTGTGTGAGACACGTATTTCTCGTAGCCGTCTGTAAACCCATCACTATCCGCATCATTCGTTGCGGCCGCCACATAGAACCGCACGTCTACATACGCGTTGCTGGTTTCCGTGTCGGTCCATTCGACCCAGTTTGTACTGGTGTCGATGTTCGTAACCACGCCCAGATCCCACCAGAAGTCGATGAGGCCATTGCCGCCATCACAGGTGAATATCTCGAAAGCCATGCTGGGATAATTGGTCTGGTAGGACTCGGGATAGGCCAAAGTTACGTTGATGCAGTTATTGGAATCCCTGTCGGCAGCAACGAACTTCAGGTTCGTGACGCTGCCGCCCTCCCAACTGGACTTCATCATGCCGCCGCCGAGTTCTTCTGCTTGGGCTGCGGCAATGGATTGTGCCCATACATACTTGATAAGATCATCCTCCAAGATGAGCTTGTAAGTAACTCTGATGCGACTGGGATCATACAGAGAGACAAGCCAGTCTGAGGAATCGACGGCCGTCCATGAAAAGGCCGGGTAGCGTTCCTTGACGTACCACAGCGGATCGTAATCCCACGAGGCATACTCGCCCCCAATCTTCTTCTCTTCGGCATTCAGAATGACACGTTCACGGGTGATCGGGTCTTCGTACACGGTAATGGGATACATGGTGATGGATGACTTCTTGTCTGCCACAAGCCCCTTCACGAAAGCATCGGGGAATCGAGCGGGGTCCATGGGCAACAATCCGCCGCTCTGCACGTGAATGAAGTCGGGATCGGGAACAGCAACAGGGAGAAACATGCACTGTTGCCATTCGAAGTCTTCAACGATATCTGAAACGCTGTCCACCTCCCGGGACATGAGCGCTTTGTAGAGATCGTGGTTGAATATATTTTCAACCTTGGTGTCGTCAAGCAGTGCAGCCAGGACGACTGTGGCGCAGAGCGCAACAACAATGACCGACAGCCAAGTGAACTTTGAGTGTAGCAGTGCCTTCATGATCTTCCTCTCACCTTTCCTTTTGAAGCATTGGCTCGCGGATCGCCGCAAGTATCGCGGTCGTGGTGCTCGGGGAAATCGGAGAGAAGTTCCACGTTCGTCCTATCCGGGCTCCACGGCAACGACGCGAGCGGGTCACCGCAAGCGCATGCCTCATTCTGTTTGTAGGTTCTTTCCTTTGTTCTTCTGTTCGCGAATCGTTTCTATGTCCTTGGGGCCCAAGCGGTCCCATATATCTGCATCCATGATCTGATTGCTCCCGCAGTTCGTGCAGTTGACGAATACGCCGAACGCCCCCGGATTGCCGCGCTTGCCGCAGCCCATGCAGACGTACGATCCGGTCCTGTCTATCCTCTCGCGCAAAGAGCACCTCTTATTCCAGAGTCCTCAGATGTCATCGCGAAAGGAGGCAGCTGGCCCACCCCATTTCCACCAGCATCGCATGTAAGCATTGCCCGGATAGATATCGCGCTTGCCTCTAGGGGATTTCCCTTACGGGAATTTCCCGTAGTCCTATTCAGCCGTCTCGGAGCTTTCATCTTGGGCGTCAGTTAGACATGGAAGCCGCAAGGCGTCAAAAAGAAAATATCGCATTTTGCGGTTATATCGCAAGGCACTGCATAGTGGGGTCATGCGGAAATCGATCACTAGCAAGGAGTACCGTGCTGTTACAGCCGAACTGGTGAGACTGCGCAAGCAAGCAGGGCTGACTCAGCTGGAGCTTGCCGACCGCTTGGGACGAGAGCAGTCTTTCGTCTGGCGAATCGAGAAGGGGGAGCGTCGGCTGGACGTGCTTGAGTTCTTCTGGGTCTGCGAACAACTGGGAGTGAACGCACCACAGGTCTACCGCAAGCTCTGCAAACACTTCTCAACGGCCGACGGTTGAGGACGCTGTCCGTTGCCCCTGCTACCCGTACATCTCCCGCATTCCATCAACCTGCCAATCCTACACCCCGTGGAACTCGAGGTTGCGCAGGACTTCTTCCTCGTCGAAGGGTTTGATGAGGTAACCGCAGGCACCCAGCTCGAACATCTGCTTGATCACCTCGCGGTTGGCGTAGGCGGTGCAGAGCAGCACCTTGGTCGAGCGCTTGAGCTTGGCGTTCTTCATGAACCAGATGCCGTCTTCACCGGGCATGCGGTAGTCGGCCATCACAATGTCGTAGTCGGTCTCGGCCACTTTGGCAACCGCGTCCTTGGCGTTATCGGCGGTGTGCACCTCGTGGCTATGTTCCTTGAGCATGTGGCTCAGTGCTTCGAGCAAGCTGTGATCGTCATCCATGATCAGTATGCGCATTGTCTTTTTGTCCGTTGTCATAATGGACCTCCCATCAGCATCGTCCTCCGACAAGCCATTCTCACACAGCCACGTTGCCATATCAAAAGAAAAATCGTCCTAATCCCGTTCCCAAATCCACTCGACAAAATGGGGGCCATGGTTGATGGTTGATGGTTAATGGGCAGCGGGCTAGACAACATATTCGATCGAGAGCAGGAGCGTTTCGTAGCGGAGTGGATGGAGTTTCTGCGTTTTGCGAGCATTGGGGCGGACCCCGCCCACCATGCCGACTGTGCCGACTGTGCCACATGGCTGAAGGATCACCTCACGGCGATGGGTTTGCAGGCTGAGATGCTGGAGACCCCGGGTTTGCCGGCGGTTTACGCCGAGCACCATGTCGGCCCGAGCGCACCCACCATCCTGTTCTATGGCCACTACGACGTGCAGCCGGTCGATCCGGTGGAGGACTGGACCACACCCCCGTTCGAGCCAGCCCTGCGCGATGGGCGCCTCTACGCCCGCGGTGCCCAGGATGACAAGGGCCAGCTATTCAGCTTCCTGAAGGCGGTCGAAGCGCTCCTGGCGGCGGGGTGCTTGGACCTCAACTTGAAGATCCTCATCGAGGGCGAAGAGGAGAGCGGGAGTCGTGGCCTTTCCGCTATACTCAACACCTCACACGAACGACTGGCGGCCGATATTCTGATGGTGGCCGATACGGGCACGGTGCCGGACGGCACCCCCACGATTGTCATGGGCCTGCGCGGCCTGCTGCATCTGGCGGTGACGCTGCGCGGTCCCTCACACGATCTGCACTCGGGACTGCACGGCGGACTGGCACTGAACCCGGTCACCGAGCTCACGCGCCTGCTGGCCACACTGTTTGCCCCGGACGGCAGCATCGCGGTCGACGAGTTCTACGATGGTATCCGGAACCCCACCGCGCTTGAGCACGCCCTGGTTCAGAAAACCCCGTTCGATCCGGCCGCCTACGAGAAGTCCGTCGGGATGCCGCCGGTCGCCGGCGAGGCGGAGTACACCCCCCACGAACGCCTCGGCTTCCGGCCCGCCCTCGACATCAACGGAATCCGTGGCGGCAATGCCGACAGCATGAAGACGGTGATCCCCACCACGGCAACGGCGCGCCTGACCGTGCGGCTCGCGGCCGGGCAGGATCCCGACCACTGTCTCGCGGCCATCTGCGACCATCTCAAGGCACATGCCCCCGAGGCGATGGCGCTGACGATTCACGATGCTGGATCGGCCGGGGCAGGTTTCCGTATCGATCCCGAAAGCGCGCCGGTGCAGCTTGCGCACGATGTACTGGCCGAGCTGGCGAATTGCGAACCGGTCTATCACTGGGAAGGCGCCTCTATCCCGATTATCCCGGCACTGGCCGAGGCCGCCGGGGCGGCGCCCCTGCTGGTTGGCTTCGGCCACGAAGATGACCATGTGCATGCTCCCAACGAGTCCTATTCGGTCGAGCAGTTCCGAAGGGGATTCGAATACGCCGTTCATTTCCTGCGCACAGCCCCGCAGGCCGATCTCACCCGGAACTGACACCGCTATGCCGGACGATACCACCCAACCGAACGAAACGCTGACCGGCACGGTCGAGAGCATCGTGTTTCGGGCCGAGGACACCGGCTACACGGTGTGCAGCCTGCGCGTGGCGGAGCGCAAGGATACGGTCACGGTCGTGGGCACGTGTGCCGCCATCTGGGTGGGCGAAACACTCCGCACCGAGGGCAAGTGGACCCGCCATCCCAAGCACGGCTACCAGTTCCAGGCCGCGTCCATGATCTGCGTGGCGCCTACCTCCGAGCGCGGCATCGAGCGCTACCTCGCCTCCGGGATGGTGAAGGGCATCGGCAAGGAGTTGGCCCGGCGGCTGGTCGCCGCGTTCGGCAAGGACACGCTCAAGGTTATCGACAAGGAATCCGAGCGGCTGCGTGAAGTAGACGGTATCGGACCAAAGCGTCGCAAGAAGATCAAGGAGAGTTGGATCGAGCAGCATGCCGTGCGTGACATCATGATCTTCCTGCAGAGTCACGGTGTAGGCACCGCACAGTCGGCACGCATCTATCGTCAGTACGGCAGCGAGGCCGTGGCGGTCATTTCCGAGAACCCGTACCAGCTCTGCCGCGATGTGTGGGGTATCGGGTTCAAGACCGCCGACGGCGTGGCCCAGAGCGTGGGCGTGCCGCCCCAGTCGAAGCTGCGCGCCCGGGCGGGACTGGTCTACACGATGGAGACTTTCTCTGATGAAGGCCACTGCTTCTGCCTGGATGCGGAGTTGATCCTGCACGCCCAGGAGCTACTCGATATTCCGGCCGAGATTTTGAGTGAGGCGCTTGAGAACGAACTCGAACGCAAGGAACTGATCCGTGACAACAACCGCATTTACCTGTCTTCGCTCTACAGGGCGGAAACGGCGGTGGCCGAGCGCCTGACCACGCTTCAACACACCGACCGCGGCTTCCGCCCCATTGTCGTGGAGAAGGCCGTGTCGTGGGCCGAGCAGCGCATGAAACTGCAGTTCGCCCCAATGCAGGTGGAGGCGCTTCAGACCGCCCTGGCGGAAAAGGTTTCCGTGATCACCGGTGGCCCCGGTGTCGGCAAAACCACGATCATTCGCGCGCTGGTCGATGTCTACCGGACGCGTGGCCTGAAGATCGCTCTGGCCGCCCCGACGGGACGCGCCGCCAAGCGGATGGAGGAAGCCACCCACCACGCTGCCAGCACACTGCACCGTCTGCTGAAGTTCAATCCCTCCGCCCATGGCTTCGAACACAACCGGGACAATCCACTGGAAATCGATGTCATCATTCTCGACGAATGTTCGATGATCGACATCGCCCTGATGCACAGTTTCCTCGACGCCCTGCCCAATCACTGCTGCCTTGTCCTGGTCGGCGACATCGATCAGCTTCCCAGCGTGGGTCCCGGCAACGTCTTGCGCGACATTATCGACTCCGAGGTCATTGCCTGCCGCCGCCTCGACCACATCTTCCGACAGGAGAAGGGCGGCGCCATCGTCCGCAACGCGCACCACGTTAATCACGGGGAGGCGCTGGAGGTCGACAACTCGGACGGTTCCGACTTTTTCTTTATCCTTGCCGATCAACCCGAAGAGGTGATCGACAAGATGCTGCAGCTCATCACGCGCCGGATCCCCTCGAAGTTCGGATTCAACCCGATCCACGACATCCAGGTACTGACCCCCATGCGAAAGAACCAGCTCGGAGCCGAGAACCTGAACGGGTTGCTCCAGGAAGCACTCAACCCCACGGGCGCCGAATTGCGCCGCTTCGGACGCTGCTACCGTGACGGCGATCGGGTCATGCAAATCCGCAACAACTATGACAAGACCGTCTTCAACGGCGACATTGGACTCGTGAGGCACGTCAACGCGGATGAGCAGACCATCACGGTCGATTTCGACGGACGCCAGATCGGCTACGAGTCAAGCGATCTGGATGAACTGGTCCACGCCTACGCCTGCTCAATCCACAAGTCGCAAGGCAGCGAATACCCGGCCGTGATCATCCTCATGACGACGCAGCACTTCAAGCTGCTGCAACGCAACCTGCTCTACACCGCCATCACCCGCGGGCGCAAGCTGGTGTGCCTGGTGGGCCAGAAGAAAGCCGTCGGCATGGCGATCCGCAACAACGAGATCCGCCTGCGCCGCACCGCCCTGCGGCAGCGCCTGGCGATGGCCGGTTAGACCGCCATGGCGCCTCGATAGGCCACGGCTCGCGAGGACGCTCGCCCTCCATAAAGCAACCCACCCCGTCCGGTTTGCCCATGGAGGGCGAGCGTCCCCGCGAGCCGCAGAACACAAACTCACTACTGCTCCGTGAAGCCGGTTCCGTCGTTCAGGTAGTGCACCATCTTGGGTTGCTGCCCCGCGCGCCCCACCAATACGATCAGATCAGTGAAGCCATCACGTGTACGACTGGCAATTCCCACGATGCGCGCACCGGCTTTGCACTGAATGGTGCCTACCCTGACATATTCGTTTTCCTGCACCATCGGCGCCACGCCGTCGGTCGGCGCGGGAGGAGGCTTGCGGAGAAACACCTCTACTTCGCCGGTATCGTCATCGTTGGTCCGCATCAGAACCAGGTCGGGATGGCCATCAAGATTGAGATCGGCCTCAACGCGGCCGGCCTCTCTGATGGCATCGACCTCCGTCTCGGTGACCACTTCGGCGGTGTTCGAGAACGACAGGTGTGGTGTGAGTCCAGACTCGGACGCGACTTCCTGCTTGGGTTTGCTGCAACCGCACAGCACAACTGCCAGGAGTAGCGGGACATTCAGTGAAAAACCGGATAGCTTGCGCATACGTCGCCCCCCGTTTGGTGTCATTCGTATCAGTTGAAGTATAGGGAGCATGTCGAAACGGTCAAGAGTTGCTCCCCCAGGACTTTTCTCATTTTCGGAGCCATGACACGGCTCGCGGGGACGCTCGCCCTCCATGGGTGAACCAGCGCGCAGGACTGATCTATGGAGGGCGAGCGTCCCCGCGAG
>JADHWE010000019.1 GCA_016783675.1 Kiritimatiellia bacterium | reverse complement strand
TTTCGGGCATTCATTCGCTTTCCTCGCTCTCTTCCCTTGGCCATTGGATATTCCTTGTTGGATATTGGATATTGAGTTCCGTGTCCGGGTCAGACCATGCTCCACGGACCACAGGCGTCAACATTTGAACGATACCAATTTTATTGGAACAAAAGGCCGCTGACATGCGTCTTAACTCTTGAAAGCGAGAGTGGGACCATGAAGCTATTTCTTGCAGTCTTGATGATGGCGGTGGCGGCGTCGGGGGCTTACCTGGAAACAGACCCCGCGAAGTCGCCCGGCGTTTCCGCCCCTCCCGTACCCCCGGTACGACCTGTGCCGGGCTCCATGCTTCCCGCGTTGGCACAACGGGTCACGATCGGCGTACCGCAACGCTGGTCGCACCTGACGTTCTATCCGCTCGAACTCCCTTCGCGACACAGCACGATGGGCATCCTGACGCTTGACCAGGCCCTGCAGCGCGATCAACTCGCCATCCGGGAAGTGGGTGACGGCCAGGTGTCACGCCTGGCGGTTCGCAACGACGCGGCCCTGCCGGTCCTCCTCATGGCGGGTGAGCTGATCCTGGGCGGCAAGCAGAACCGGATGGTAAGGGACGATGTACTGCTGCCACGCCAGTCGGGCTGGACTGATGTCACGGTCTACTGTGGCGAAGAACATCGCTGGCGTGAGACCGGCGGATTCAGGAGCGGTCAGACGCTTTCGGCGCCCGCCCTGCGGCAGATGGCCACCGGTGGAGCCACGCAGGACCGCATCTGGAGTACGATCGGTGAACAGCTCGATGCGGCGCGGGTCGAGACCCCCACGGCCAGCTATCAACAGTTGTTCGAATCGCCGGAACTGCAGCGCCGTTTGGATGCCTGCGTGGCCGCCGTGCGGCCCTTGCCCGGTCCGCGCACGGTGGGCTGCATCGTGGTTCGTCACCGTCGTATCCTGGGCGGCGATCTGTTTGGCGATCCGGACCTGTTCGCGGCGCTGTGGCCCAAGCTGTGTCGCTCCTATGCCGCCGAAGGCATTGCCCCGCGCCCGCCAATCGATCTCTATCGCAAACACCTCCCGCCGCCAGAAAAGGGAATGGCACAACGTTTCCTGGTCGATATAGCCCGCGCGCGCTTCATTCGTCGCGGCACCGCGGGGATCGGCAAGCTCTGGAAAGTGCACGGCGCGGTGGAAGGGAGTTCCCTGGAACATTTTGGCGGCGTGGTCCATGCCGGGGTCTTTCCCGCCCGGATCACGATTCAGCCGATGCCCCGATTGAATAGTGAGGAGTAAACAGAAGGAATCCGTCATGAAACGATACACACTCACCGCCCTGGCCCTGGCCCTGCTCACAACCGTTTCGGCCTTCGGGTCCGGGATGCTGATCCCCAAGGATGCGTCCCTGCCGCCGCTGGCGATTAAGCACCAGCGCGTCGATATCCAGATCAAGGATGGCGTGGCCACGGCCAAGATCGAGCAAGTCTTCAAGAACAACGTCAACCGGGATTTGGAGGCGGTCTTCGTGTTTCCGTTGCCTGAGAATGCGGCCATTTCTGATTTTGCCATGTTCATCAACGGCAAGCGCATGAGCGGCGAGCTGGTGGAGAAGGACAAGGCACGCAAGATCTACCAGGATATCGTGCGGCGGATGAAGGATCCCGGCCTGCTCGAATACCTGGGCGGCAACCTGTTTCGCATCAGTGTCTACCCGGTTCCGAAGAACGGTGAACAGCGCATCGAGCTGGAATATTCGCAGACGCTTCCGTTCGACGGCGGCCTCTATAAGTTCGTCTATCCGCTCAAAACCGGCGAGCGGGCCTCGCGTACACTGGAGGACTTCACGACCTCCGTGCGCATCCACTCCGCCACGCCGATCAAGAATGTGTATTCGCCCAGCCACGAGGTAGGGATCAGCCGCAAGGGCGAGCACGAGGCGATGGTGGGCTTCGAGGAGGATCGCGCCTTGCTGGACCGCGACTTTGTTCTCTACTACAGCGTATCGAAGAAAGCGTTCGGTATGAACGTGCTCACGCACGCCGTCAAAGATCAGGACGGATTCTACATGCTGATGCTGGCGCCCAGCGTCACACCGCCCGACGGCAAACCCGTGGCCAAGGACGTCCTGTTCGTGTTCGACACCTCCGGCAGCATGGCTGGCCAGAAGATCGAACAGGCGCGTGGGGCGCTGACTCATTGCGTGCAGCGGCTCAACGAGGGCGACCGTTTCAACATCATTCGCTTCAGCACCGACAGTAAATCACTGGCCGACCACCTGCTGCCCGTCAACAAGGCCAGCCGCGCCGAGGCGCTGACGTTTGTGGACAAGCTGACGGCCCGCGGCGGTACGGCTATCGACGAAGCCTTGGCGGCGGCGTTGAAAATGGACTTCGATCCCAAGCGGCCGCGCATCGTGGTCTTTCTCACGGACGGCAAGCCGACCATCGGTGAATCGGATCCGGAGATCATTGCAGGCAACGTGGCCGATCGGAACAGCGCCGGGGTGCGGTTGTTCGTGTTTGGTGTGGGGGAGAAGGTTAATACGCACCTGTTGGACAAGCTGTCCGGCAAGAACGGCGGCCTGTCGCAATACGTGCTGCCGGGCGAGGACATCGAGATCAAGGTCTCGAGCCTGGTCGATAAGCTCAGCAACCCCGTGCTGGCCAACGTGAAGGTGGAGATAGACAAGATCAAGACCAACCGGGTGCATCCACGCGAGCTGCCTGATCTCTTCTGTGGCGACCAGCTCGTCGTACTGGGGCGTTACGAGGGGAGCCGGCATACAGCGATTCGCCTCTTGGGCGACGTGGAGGGAGCGCAGCGCGAGTTCGTGTACGAGGGTGACTTCCCGGCGACCAATAGCGATAACGCGTTCATTCCCCGCCTGTGGGCCACCCGGCGCGTCGGCTACCTGCTCGATGCGATTCGATTGCAGGGCGAGGAGGCCGAACTGAAAGACGAGGTCATGTGGCTCAGCAAGGAATACGGCATCATGACCCCCTACACCTCCTACCTGGTGCTCGAAGACGACAAGGCCTACGTCCAACACGGTATCGACCGCGACCGTGTCCCGGCCGTTGTGGCCGAGCGTGAGGAACGTGCGGTGCGGATGTTTGCCGCTCCAAAGCGGGCCCCGGTGGCACGCCCCCAGTCGGCCGCGGCCACCGCAACAGAGACGGCTCTTCCGATGTTCCGTGAAGGCGCCGCGGACGCACTGTCGGCCGCCGCCCCATCGCCGGTGGGCAAGCGTATGCGCACCTACGGCGGCCAGGCCGGCAAGGTGAAGTCGTATCTCAAGACCGACAGCGGGGCCGGGGCGATTGACCTGAGCCGTGCCATTGCGCGCTACAAGCGTGAAACGGTGGCCGGCAGCAGGCAGGCAGGGGTACGCCATGTCGGCAAACGGATCTTCTACCACATCGGGGAACAGTGGGTCGACAGTGCCTATAGGAAGGAGATGAAGACGCGGCGGATCGAATTCGCCTCAGACGCCTACTTCAAGCTGCTCGCCGATCACCCCGAGCTGAAGCGCAGCCTGGCCCTGGGCCGGCAAGTGATCGTGGTGCTCGAGGGCCAGGCCATCGTGATCGAAACTGCGCGTTAAGGCGCGTTGAAGGACGCCGTCTGCTTCTTGGTTCGCCCGTCGCATGGAGCGCGGCCCTGGCCAGGCAATCGAACCGGAAGAGCAGGCTCAAAAAAGCGCCGCTGTCCAACTGCGGCGAGGCTTTTCTTTTGACTCTGCGGGACGATCAATTATCCTGTTGCGCCATGAAGATTCTAGTTATAGGCGGTGGGGGTCGCGAACATACGCTGGCCTGGAAGATTGCGAATGACAGCACCAACCCGGAGGTGTTCTGTGCCCCGGGGAATGCCGGTACGGCCGAAGTGGCAACCAACCTGCCCATCGGGGCCGAGGATGTAGACGCTCTGACGGCATGGGCTACCGAGAACCGCCCCGATCTCGTGGTGGTGGGCCCCGAAGCGCCGCTCTGCGCCGGTATTGCCGATCGTATGGAGGCCGAGGGGTTGCGCGTGTTTGGTCCGCGCGCCGACGGGGCCCGTATGGAGGGGAGCAAGGAGTTCTGTAAGGACATCATGGTCAGCGCCGGTGTTCCTACCGCGGCGTGCGAGACGTTCAGCGGCAAAGACGGCGCCATGGACTATGTGCGGGAACAGGGCGCACCGATCGTTATCAAGGCCGATGGTCTGGCGGCCGGTAAAGGCGTCTATGTCTGTATGACCGAAGAAGAGGCTGAGACGGCCCTCAACGAGATTTGCCTGGAGCGGCGCTATGGCGATTCGGGTAACCGGATCGTGGTCGAAGAGTTCCTCGAAGGTGAAGAAGCATCCATCCTGGCGCTGGTTGATGGTGATAACATCGTCATGCTCTCCTCATCGCAGGACCACAAGCGTGTCTTTAACGGTGACCAGGGCCCCAACACCGGCGGCATGGGCGCCTACTCCCCCGCCCCGGTCGTCACCGACGATCTGTGGCCGGTCATCCATGACCAGGTCTTGCGTCCCACGGTCGACGAGCTGAAGCGGCGCGGGATCACCTATAAAGGTGTGCTGTATGCCGGCCTGATGATGACGGCAGACGGGCCGAAGGTGCTGGAGTACAACTGCCGTTTCGGTGATCCGGAGACACAGGTCGTACTGCCGCGTATCAATGGCGATATCCTACCGCTGTTCCAAGCCTGTGTGGATGGAACATTGTCCGACGATCTGTTGAAATGGAAACCGGAAGCGTGCGTCTGTGTTGTCATGGCGTCGGGTGGATACCCCGGCTCCTACGAAAAAGAAAAAGTCATCAACGGGCTCAATGAGGCCGGCGCGCTACCCGGAGTGGTTGTGTTCCATGCCGGGACGGCCGAAAAGGACGGTACTGTTGTGACATCAGGTGGTCGTGTGTTGGGCGTGACAGCCCTGGGGCCCACACTCCCCGAGGCCGTTAAACAGGTCTACGCCGCGCTCTCACAGGTTAGTTTCGACCAAGCCCAGTATCGGACGGATATCGCGGCCCGCGCACTCAACCGTTAATCAACAGCGAAAGGAACAGAAGATGCCTACGAAACCAGAAGTGATTGTCGTAATGGGAAGCGATTCGGACTGGCCGCTCGTCAAGAAAGCGGTCGAGACACTGGCCGAGTTCGAAATCGGCTGTGATGTCCAGGTCTGCTCGGCACATCGTACGCCGGAAGATGCCTGCAAGCTTGCCGCTGAAGCCCAGAAGCGCGGCATCAAGGTGATCATTGCTGCTGCCGGTGGCGCCGCGCATCTCGGTGGCGTCCTGGCTGCGCACACAACGTTGCCGGTCATCGGCATCCCGGTCAAGGGCGGTGCCCTGAACGGACTCGATGCACTGCTCGCCACGCTGCAGATGCCGTCGGGCATTCCGGTGGCCACGGTCACGCTTGGTAGCGCCGGTCCAATAAACGCCGCGGTTCTGGCCGCGCAGATGATCGCCCTCGCGCGTCCCGCCCTGCGGCGTAAGCTCACGGCGTACAAGCGTGGGCTGAAGCGCAAGGTTGCCAAGGGCAACAAGAACGTGCAGCGCGATCTGCCGGCGTGATTACGCTCGCCATGATTGAGGCGGCGGCCGCAGCCCTCCGGGCCGGCCGTCTCGTCGTGGCTCCAACCGATACGGTATACGGGGTCTGTGCCCATCCCGACCAACCCGATGCCATCGAACGGCTCTTCGTGGTTAAAGGACGGCCCGAAACCAAGCCGATTCCTCTGCTCTTGGCAGATGCCGCCGCGGTAGAGGTGATCGGGGCTGAATTGTCTGGGGCGGAGCAGCGGCTGGTGGATACCTTCTGGCCCGGTCCGCTCACCCTCATCGTGGATACGCCGAACGGAACCGAGGGTGTGCGCGTACCCAACCACGACGATATGCGCGCGCTCCTGCGGGCTGCCGGTGGCGTGCTGCGCGTCACGAGCGCCAACCTGAGCGGCGAACCCCCTGCGCTGACGGCGGACCAGGCGCGTGAACCGCTGGGCGACCGTGTGGCGATGATTCTTGATGGCGGTCCCGTTCGCGGCGGTGTGCCCAGTAGCGTCGTGCGCGTGAGTGGCGGGAAACTCGATGTTCTGCGCGAGGGGGCGTTGAGCGTCGCCGATCTCCGTGCGACCGCTGCGCTCTGATCTCCGACATTTCGGCGAGCCGGAATTCAGCCGAATGGTGAACGGCTCTATGCGTCACCAAGATCAGCGGATTACACCGAAGAGCAACCGAGCGCTTGAGTATGCGTCTCGTTCTGTGTAGGGTCTCCAGACGCGTCCGGATTGGAGATATTATGGCGGGTGGACTTGTTGTTTTTGTGTGTACGGGGAACGTGTGCCGCAGTCCCATGGCGGAGTATCTCCTGCGTGCCCACCCGGCGCTGGGTCCGGGCTGGGATGTATGTTCGGCAGGCTTGGCGGCCGGTTTTGGTATCCCCGCCAGTCGCGAAGCGGTGGACGTGATGCGCGAGAAAGGCATCGACATCTCGGCGCACAGCAGCCGCCCGCTGAGCAACGAGCTCGTGGTCGCCGCCGAGCTTGTGGTTGTCATGACCTCGGATCACAGCCGCATGATGGATCTCCTCTACCCGGAGGCCATGGATAAGGTGCGCATGCTCAAATCGTTTGATGCAAAGGCCACTGGCCAGGATTTACGTGACCCCATCGGGATGTCACATGATGTGTACCGGGCAATAAGAAACGAAATCGAACAGGCGCTGCCGGGCTTGCTGGCACACCTGAAGAACGGGACAGTCGAAAGATGAAGATAGTCATTGGAGCCGACCACGGGGGATTCGAGATCAAGGAACTGGTGGAGACGACGCTCGCCGAGAAGGGCATCGACGTGGAGGACCTGGGCTGCCACGGCACCGAGTCGGTCGACTACTCAGACTACGCCACGGCCGTAGCTTCGCGCATTGCCTCGGGAGAAGCCGACCAGGGCATTCTGGTTTGCACCACGGGTGTTGGGATGTCCATGGCCGCCAACAAATACCCGCGTGTGCGTGCGGCGCTCTGCATGACCCCCGAAATGGCTGAGAAGACGCGCGAGCACAACGATGCCAACGTGCTCGTACTTGCCGGTGGGCTCATCTCGGACGTCGAGGCGAAGGCTATTCTCGATACATGGCTGACCACTCCTTTCTCCGGCGACGAACGCCATCTCCGCCGGCTCGAGAAGTTTGCTGTGCATCACGTGACTGAGACCGAGACGGCCGGACTGTATGAAGCCGACCCTGAAGCATGGTCCGTCACGCAAGCGGAAATCCTGCGCCAGCAGATGACTCTCGACCTGATTGCCTCCGAAAACCACGTCAGCCGTGCCGTGCGCGAGGCCCAGGGCTCGGTCATGACCAACAAGTACGCCGAGGGCTATCCGCGCAAACGTTGGTACAATGGCTGCAAGCACGTCGATGAGATCGAGCAACTTGCGATTGACCGTGCCAAGGAGCTGTTTGGTGCCGATCACGTCAACGTGCAGCCGCACTGCGGCAGCGCGGCCAACATGGCCGTCTACTTTGCCGCCCTCGAGCCGGGCGACACGATTCTGGCCATGAGCCTGGCGCATGGTGGGCACCTGACGCACGGTAGCCCGGTCAATTTCTCCGGCCGCCTCTTCAATATGGTCCACTACGGCGTGAAGCAGGGCGACGAGGTGATCGACTACGACGAGGTCGAGGCGTTGGCAAAGGAACACAAGCCCAAGATGATCGTGGCCGGCGCCAGCGCCTATCCGCGCATTCTTGATTTCCCGCGTTTTCGCGAGATCGCCGACTCGGTGGGCGCCATGCTGACCGTCGACATGGCGCACATTGCCGGGCTGGTAGCAGCAGGCGTGCATCCGAGCCCCGTTCCCTACAGTGATTTTGTCACCACCACGACGCACAAGACCCTGCGCGGCCCGCGCAGCGGGATGATACTCTGCAGCGAGAAGTACGCGGCCGATGTGGACAAGCAGGTCTTCCCCGGCATGCAGGGCGGGCCCCAGATGCACTCCGTGGCCGCCAAAGCCGTCTGTTTCAAGGAAGCCCTTAATCCGGCATTCAAGGAGTACGCACAGCGCGTGGTAGACAATGCGGCCGTATTGGCTGCTGCGCTACAGGCGGCAGGGCTCCGCCTTATCTCGGGCGGCACGGACAATCACCTGATGCTGGTTGACTTGACCCCGGCTGGCCTGACCGGCAAAGACGCGGCCAACGCGCTGGAGAAGGCCGGCATCGTTCTCAACAAGAATTCGATCCCCTTCGACACAAAGAGCCCGTTTGTCACATCCGGCATCCGCATTGGCACACCGGCTGTGACGACCCGGGGTATGGGTGAGGTCGAGATGAAGACCATCGCCGAGCTGATCAGTCACGTCTTGGGCGCCCACGAGGACGACGCCATCATTGCAGACGTGCGCACCCGCGTGGAAACCCTCGCCGCCGCCTTCCCCGCGCCGTGAGTACGTCAAATCAGTCCGAGTCCCCTCCCCTGCGTGTCCTCGCGCTGGAGGCTTACTACGGCGGGAGCCATAGGGCCTTCCTTGATGAGTGGGTTGAGCTTAGCCGACACGAGTGGACACTGCTGAGTCTGCCCGATTCGAAATGGAAGTGGCGGATGCGCCATAGCGGCGTCACATTTGCTGAACAAGTGAGCGCCGCAGTGTCAGAGGGGCAGGAATGGGACGTAATTTTCACATCCGATATGCTCTCCCTGGCTGATTTCCGGGGGCTGGCGCCTTCCGCGGTACGAAACCTGCCGGCGGCGGCCTATTTTCACGAGAACCAACTCACCTATCCCGTGCGTGAGGAGAGTGAGCGCGACTACCATTTCGTTTTCTCAAACCTCACCACGGCCCTCTCTGCCGAGTCGGTCTGGTTTAACTCCGCCTTTCATCGTGACGAGTTCCTGGACGCTGCCACGGCGTTTATCAAGCGCATGCCGGATTTCAAAATCCTGACTGCTGTGGACGCCATTCGTGCTAAAGCGGTTGTCCATCCTCCCTCCATCAAGATGTCCGGTGCGCCCGCGATGCGGCCCGGAGGCCCCCTGCATATCCTATGGGTCGCACGCTGGGAGCATGACAAATGTCCGGAGCGGTTCTTTGCTGCCCTGGATCTTCTTGTGGCTCAGAACATCGATTTCCGGGTCAGTGTGATCGGTGGTGGAGGAGGACGGCAACCGATGCCCATCTTTGAGCAGGCACGGCAGCGATTCGCTGACCGGATCCTGTACTGGGGCTACCAGGAATCACGCGCCTCCTATGAGGAAGTGCTCCGGGAGTCGGACGTGGTCGTTTCCACCTCCAACCACGAGTTTTTCGGTATTGGCATCCTTGAAGCTTCCGCTGCCGGTGCCTTTCCCCTCGTCCCGCCCCGTCTCGCTTATCCGGAAGTCTTCGCCAACACCGACCAGCCCGGCTGTGACTCCTTCTTCTACGACGGCAACGAACACGACCTGTGCGGACGCCTGGCCACCCTCGCCACCCGCAAACAGCAAGACGATCTATGGCAAGGCCACCCCGACCGCGGCCGTGAGGCCGCCGCTCGCTACACCCCCTCTCACCTCATTCCCGCCCGCGACGACGCCCTGTCAGCGATCGTGTCCTTGCATGGTTCATGTGTCAGGTCGATGTGAAGCAGAGGGCGAACGACCGCTTGAATGTCTCGTCTTCCAGTGCTAGCTTCACTCCGAGAGTAGGATGTGAGGTCCACTATGCAGGCTGTCTATGGATAAGAAGTCCCTTAGCGAGCAGGATATCTGCACGAAGTTCATTATCCGTTGCGAGCCCTGCGGCACGGAGCGACTGTACTGCGAGTTTGAGATGGAGTGATGGTCGAGAGGGGTCGGTCTCGGAAAATAGGGGCTCCTGAATGGCCTCCCCGCGGCTGGAGCAGGGCGCCGCCACAGTCTGTACTATGCTCTGTACTACATCTTCCCATGACCACTGGGAATGGGGCGAAACACTCGCCATTCGCCACCTGCCACGGGCGTTTGCGCTGGCCACAGCAAATGCCTTAAAGGTGTTCTCTTGGACTTACCCCAGTTCTCGGACTTGATTCGTCGTAAGTCCCTACTGAACAGTAACCTGTGCCACAGGGCATCTGAACACCCAATATCCAACAAGGAATATCCAACCGACCAAGTAGGGAGCCGCCTACGGCGGCAAATCCCTTGGAAGTTGGGAGTTCCTTGTTGGATATTGGATATTGAATCGGTCTGTTCTGAGAAACTGGGGTAAGTCCTGAAAGGTGTTCTCCAGTTGACGGATTCTGCCATTCAGAGCTAGACTCCGGACTGTGGTTCGGTTGGCCGGCTTTCGGTGCCGAAGGCACGGTGACGACCGGGAGGGAGGTGTGTCATGGCTGTGTTGCATACTGACGGACGTCTGGCCGTCATTCTTGGTTGGTGCATCGTGGGAGGCGGCGGGGTATTCGCCGCACCACCACAGATAACCTGGGGGCCGATTTCATCCAACCTTACGTCGGATTCGGGCTGGATCCACTGGGATACATCCGAGAAGGCCAGTAGCGTTGTGCGTTACGGCGTCCAGGCCGGTGTCTACGACGACGAGGAGTCGGATGCCACGCTGGAATTCAATCACGCCGTTGAACTCATGCCGCTTGAGTCGGACAAGCTCTATCACTACATCGTGGTCTCCGAGGACGATAGCGGTCTCTGTGTGACGAGCCAGCCGAGCTCGTTCCAAACCGATCCGGCCGCAAGTGATGTCACGGTTTCAGAGTTCGTGCTGGCGGATACCCAGACGTTCGAGTTCCGCATGGACGCGTCCGGTTCAGTGGATCGGGTCGAGTTCATGATGGACGGGGAGGTCTTCGCCGTCGACTACACGGCGCCATTCCGCGGCTACTTCTATCCCGGGCCGGATGGCATGACGGCTCCCGAGATGCTCGAGGAGCACGTGATCATGGCGCGCGCCTATAACCAGGTGGATGAGTGGCGAACGATGTCAATGGCACGCAGCCTGATTGAGGACTGCTACGGAACCGAGTGCGATATCCTGATCCGCGAGCCCTGGCGGTGGCTGACAATCTTCACCGACAGTGATGTCGCTCCGGCAACCAACGTGCTGATGGAAGTGGAGGCCAGTCAGCCCGGCTTGACCAGCCGGTCCTCCCGCGCGTCGCCGGGGTTCCCCAGGCTTGTGCCGACGAACATCCCCGTAAGAGAGGTGGAGTTCTACCTGGATGGGAACCTGAAGCACACGGCGACGAGCGGTATTCCCGGCCACCCCATGCGTTACCAATACACCTATGACTGTACCGGTATCAGCACCGGCTTCCACTACCTCCGTGCCCGTGCAATAACAACCAACGGCTGTCCATTCGGCGCGTCCGTGGAGCTGGAGGTGGAGCGGCGCCTGCCGATGATACGGCTCAGTCGCGAGGCCTGGCAGACCGATCACAAGATCGACTGCGGCGTTCGCATCGACAACGTTGGCGACCTACCGGTGATGATCGATCGCGTCGTTGACACGGTCACGGGGTTCCAGATCCCGTGGAAGGGCGATGGCGGTGGGAGGACCTACAACATCACGTACGACCCGGCGACCCGGCGCAGCACCATTGACGTAACATTCACGCCGCCGTATGAGCTGCCGGCCAGCAACTTCACGTCCGTGTCTTACTCGCTTCTTCCGGTCATGTACCCCGATACGGTCACGTATCGCATCGGCGGCGAGGGCTACGTGGACTACCACGATGCCTACGATGCCTACCAGGAGGATCTGTCGATCGTGACACGCCGCGTCGAGGGCAGCGGCGCCACCGTGCGTGCCGCTGTTACCGCGGCTTGGAGGGAGGCGAACTACCTTGCCGTAACCAGTCCACGCAACCTGTTCGCGCGCAATCCCGAGGGTGAGGTGAACCTGCTGCTTCAGAAGGTTGCAGGGCTCTGTGCCCGCTGGGACGTGGAGGGCGCACTCGGCTACATCTATCCCCACGGCTACCTGGGCGTTGAATGGGTACACGGCGACCTGGTTACAGCCGGCAATATCTTCGCATCGTCGGGCGACGAGGTGGCTGCCGGCGACGTGAGCGGGAACCGTATCCGTGTCTATACCCATGGCGCCGAGCTCACGGTGATGCGCAGTGGCGATATCGAGGAGCTTCCGATTTCGCGTGACCTTTACGCAGGCGATTCCCTGGCGATGGGAGACACGATCGCGACCGACATCAACGGCGACCCCCACACGCGTGCCGAGATTCTCGTGGCCCAGGGCAGCGGACATGGCGCTGACGAGGGGCGCATGTACAACTATCACTACGAGTATGTCCCCAGTTCCAGGAATTTTGGCCAGACGTGGTTCGCAACCACCTACAACAGCGGCGATGGTTTCGCGTCGGCCAACGTGCTTGCGGATACGGGAGATACGTTCGACGAAGTCATCGTGGCCAATGCCGATGATGGCGGCCGCATTGACGTCTACTACAGCACCGGTGCACTCGGTAAGTCTATCAGTACCGATTTCTCCGCCGCCGACCAGATCGCCGTGGGCCCGGTACTGGGAGGAGGGCCGGAGGAGCAGATCGTCGTGGCGTGCTACGGGGCCAATCGTCTCGATGTGTTTGCTCCGTACGGTGTTGCAGGCGCCGTGACCGTACGCGCAACGCACCCGTGTGCACTGAGCGCAGGGGATTGCGTTGGCGTCGGCGACGTGTGGGGAGATGCAGGCGCCGAGATCGTTGTCGCCGACGAGTCCGAGGATACGATTCGTGTCTACGAGTATGTGGAAGGTAGCGGCCTGGGACTGGTTGATGGGTTCGACCATCCGTTCGAATCGGGCGACCGTCTGCTTGTGGCGCCACTCCACGGGGGAAGCAAGGCGCAGATTCTTGTCGTGGGGCCCGACTCCGGCAGTCACCACAATGGACGCGTCGATGTAGTCAACTTCTGCGGCGGAGACAGTCCGGGCGACAGGTGGACCCTCGACGAGTTGATCAATGAGGGCGAAACATGGGCCGACCGGCTCGCCGATGGGTGGGATACCGGCGGACATCTCCTGGTTGTGGGAGAAACCGACATCGTTCCGACCTTCACGGATTCTCTGACCGCGTGCGGGGGCGCGCGGTACATCGGCCTGACCGATCAGCGCTATGCCAGTACGACCGGCAGCCGCTGGATTCCCGAGCTCTCAATGGCCCGCATTGTCGGTGACACCGCTGCGGATATGACTGCTTCGCTGCAGACCATCCTCGACGTGCGTAACGGGGTGGCCAATTTCAGGGATAGCGAAGCGCTGATGGTCAGCGGCTACGACGAGGGCCCGAGCGGGGGATCGGATGACATTGAGTTCGCGGATGACGTTGACGCAGCGGAGGCTGGAGTCGATGACGCCGGGTTCAGTATCACCCGCCGTGACACTGAGGGTGGGACGTACGACCGGGCGGCATTCTTCGCCGATGCGACAGACAAGGATTTCATCTTCCTGACGGGCCACGGGAGCCCCGGAGGGTGGGATATCATGCACGGCAACCATGTCGCCGCCTCATTTGTGCCCGGCGACAACCGTCCGCTGGTCTATGCGTCATCATGCAAGACCGCGCGCTACACGGCGGGTCGTAGCTTCGCCGAGGCCTGGCTGCAAAACGGCGCCGTTGCCTATATCGGCGCAACCGAGAATGGCCTGTGGTACACCGGTCGTGAGGTAGCCACACGTTTTTGTGCGGAGTATGACCAGTTGACGTCGCTTGGCCACGCCCTGATGAGAGCCAAGCAGGTTGTGGGCGGCATGGGCGAGGGCGACGAGAACAAGGCCTATCGCTACAACTGTGCGGTCTTCTCACTTTTTGGCGATCCAAGCATGCGCTGCAGTTATAGCTGGCTCCTGGACGCGCCGCCTGAGCCACGCGTACCCCCGCTGCTGCACCTGGCCGGGGCGCTGGATACGGTGGCGTTCACCGTTCCGGACTGCATCGTAACCAACCAGGATGGACTGGACCATGTCAGTATCCCGGGTCAGCCGCCGGTATTCGAACCCGGCAAACCACTTGTCCCAACCTACTCCGTCCTTGTGGACTATCCCGCGGGGAGCCGAGTACACGACGTGACCCTGACGGTACGGGACGGGCTGCGGCAGTACCCATCGCTGAATATCCCCCTGGCCGAAGCCCTGATACCTGGTGCCGGGTCTGATCAGTCGTCTGTCGTCCAAGGGGCAAACTGGTGGCCCGACAGTGACTTCACATGGTCGGTCGAGAAGACACCCGGCGACACGTCGCGTCTGCATGTGCGTGCGCACCCGTTCTTCACCGACATCGGCCCAGGCGACTCACAATTCTACAGCAACTTCACTTTCAGCATCGACTACACCGTCTCGGATGTCGCCATCAACCGAATCGTCCCGAATCGTGATGTCTACGAATCGGGTGAAACGGCAGATATCCTGGTTTACTTCGCCAACAACGGGTCCGAACCGATCGATCTTACGTTTGAAGCGGAGATCATAGGTGACCAGGGCACCGTCGCCACGGTGAATCCTGTCACGCTCGAACAGGCGCAGAGCATGTGCTCCTACTCCTTCCTGTGGGGTACGGGCACCACGACCTCGGGTCACTACGCGGTAGAGGTGACTCTGAAAGATGGACAGGGCGAACTGCTCGACCGGGACAGCCGGGACATCGAGATCTCCGGACTTGCCGGAGAGATGACGGACCTGCAGGTTGCGCCGACCAACTTCGTGGTGGGGGATGATGTTGCGCTTGAGGCGACGTTTGCCAACAGCGGGGCGTGGCCCCTGAGCGGGACGCTCGTTATCCGTGTGTTCGATGCCAACGGTGAGCTCCTGGCGCTCTTCACTCATGAGTTCAGCGATCTGGCGGCCTCTGGCACAGTTGCTTTCAACACGGTCTGGAGCAATGCCAGCGTGGTCGCCCGCAGTTGCCGTATTGCAGCCTACGCGCTGTACGATGGCAAGTCCTCCGAAAAACTCCTCTCCGAGGAGTGGCTGACCGCCGATCTGCTTCTGCACTCCCTGGAAGACCTCGGAGGCACGCGGCGGGTGAAGTGGTGGAGTATTCCTGACCGAGTCTACGCTGTTCACTTCACATCAAACCTTGTCGACACGGGATTCACCTGCATCGCCAGCAACATCCCCGCCGAGCCCTGCCTCAACACCTACGACGACACAACGACAACCGAAGACGGTTTCTACCGCGTCTTCGAGCATAGTCCCGACCCATAGGTCCTCTCAATGCCACTCGCTCCCACTCGACAATCCGTTGCGATTGGAGATGGGGTCGGTCTCGGAATCTGGGAAATGGGAAATGGCCTCCCCGCGACTAGAGCAGTGCACCCAGAGAAGCCGCACACGGTGCGGCCCTAACAAGCGTCCGACCGACCCTAATAAATACATATTTGTCGTTGACGCCGGCATGTGTATTACAATATTGTCCCATTGTCCTGTTAGGCGTTGTCTGTTGTTTGTAGTGTAAGTGATTAATTTATAGCGGCTTACACCCATATGCGTCTTGTTGGCACGGCGATTGCGAGTGTTTTGTGGCAAGTCGAAGTGTCTGCTGTTGCCCATAAGGGGCTGACTGGCGACTACGGCGGGGGAACAGATCTACAAGACAAGGAGATGGGTAAGATGAGTGTATTAGACTTCTATGGTGAGAATGTTTTCAGCATCAAGACGATGCGGAGCTACCTGTCGGAGACGGCTTACGAGTCGCTGACGAAGACCATCTGTCAGGGCGCAACGCTGGATCCGTCAATCGCGGACGAAGTGGCTGACGCCATGAAAACCTGGGCGCTGGAAAAGGGTGCCACCCATTACACGCACTGGTTCCAGCCGCTGACCGGCGCAACCGCCGAGAAGCACGATTCCTTTGTCACCCCGGACCATGAGGGTGGGGCGATGTTGCAGTTCTCCGGCAAAGAACTGACCCAGGGCGAGCCGGATGCGTCCAGCTTCCCTTCCGGCGGTCTGCGTGCCACGTTCGAGGCGCGCGGCTACACGGGATGGGACCCCAGCAGTCCTGCCTTTATTAAGGAGACGGATAACGGAGCCACGCTCTGCATCCCGACCATCTTCTGCGGTTACCACGGTGAGGCGCTCGACAAGAAGACGCCACTGCTCCGTTCGATGGCTACGCTCTCCAAGCAGGTGTGCCGCCTGGGCAAGCTGTTCGGGATCAAGGGCGACGGCCGCGCTTATGCGACGTTGGGTTCTGAGCAGGAGTATTTCCTGATCGATAAGGATTTCTACCTGGATCGCCTGGACCTGATCCAGACCGGCCGCACCCTGTTCGGGCGCGAACCGGCCAAGCATCAGCAGATGGACGACCATTACTTCGGCGCCATCAAACGCCGTGTCATGGAGTATATGACCGACGTGGATTCCGAGCTGTGGCGCCTGGGCGTTCCGGCCCGTACCCGTCACAACGAGGTCTCCCCGGCGCAGTTCGAGTTGGCACCGATGTTCGAAGAGCTGAACCTGGCGGTGGACCACAACATGATCACCATGGAGATCTTGCGTGACGTAGCCGACCGCCACGGGTTGGCCTGTCTGCTCCATGAGAAGCCTTTCGCGGGCGTAAACGGGTCAGGTAAGCACAACAACTGGGCCGTCGCCGGACCGGATGGCAAGAACTGGCTGACCCCGGGTGACAACCCGCACGAGAACGCCAAGTTCATGACAATGATCTGCACGCTGATCAAGGCTGTGGATGAGCACGCCGACCTGCTGCGTTCGTCCGTACAGGGCGCGGGCAACGATCACCGCCTGGGCGCCAACGAGGCCCCGCCGGCGATCATTTCGATCTTCCTGGGCGAGCAGCTCGCCGATGTGATCGAGCAGATCGAAGCCGGTGGTGCGAACAGCTCCAAGGATGGCGGCAAGATCGAAATCGGCGTCAGCCATCTGCCGGATCTGCCGCGTGACGCGACCGACCGCAACCGGACCTCGCCGTTTGCCTTCACGGGCAACAAGTTCGAGTTCCGCGCCGTCGGATCGAGTCAGAGCTGCGCCGGCGCCAACATCGTGATGAACACGATCGTGGCCGATGCGCTCGACTTCATCTGCACCAAGCTCGAGGCCGCCGAGGGTGATTTCAACGACGCCCTGCAGGATGTGCTGGCGGACATCATCAAGACGCATAAGCGTGTCCTCTTCAACGGCGACAACTACACCGCGGAATGGCATGCCGAAGCCGAGAAGCGCGGTCTGCCGAACCTGCGCACGACGCCGGAAGCCCTGAAGGTGATGAAAAGTGAGAAGGCCATCGCGTTGTTCGAGAAGCACGGCGTGTTGACCGGACGTGAGCTCGAGTCGCGCTACGAGGTCTATCATGAGACCTACGAAACGATGATTGGGATCGAGGCAAGCTGTGCGCTGACGATGGCCAAGACGATGATCGCCCCGGCGGCCCTCGGCTACCAGGCCGAGCTTGCCGAGACGGTTGAGAAGGTCGCCGCGGCCGGCATATCCGCCGATGCGGCTACGAGCACGCTGGCGGCCGTATGTGCCGAGACCGACAAGCTCTGCAAGAGCATTGCAGAACTCGAGACGGTTGAAGACGACGCGGCCAAGGCGATCGCCGTGATGGGCGATCTGCGCGCGGCAGCGGATGAACTGGAAGGCTTGCTGCCGTACGACGCATGGCCGTTGCCTTCCTACGCGGATATGCTGTTTGTGCTTCAGTAGAAGCCGGACGAGTTGATTGAGAGCCGCGTAGGACCCGCCGCCCGAGAAGGGCGGCGGGTCCTACTGTCGAAACATCAGGCGGGGGTCTGGAAAAATGGATGAGGAAAGTGGCCAGGTACACCAGCGGTGGGGACGATTTGCGGACCCCCAGGGGCTCTACTCCCCGGAGTATGAGCACGATGCCTGTGGTGTAGGTTTCCTGGCAAATGTCAGCGGCGAACCTTCGCACGCGATTGTCGAGCGTGGTATCGAGGTGCTCAAGAATCTCCTGCATCGCGGGGCCACTGGGGCCGACACCAACACGGGTGACGGCGCTGGCCTGCTCTTCCAGGTTCCCGACAAGTTCTTCCGGCGCATCGCGCCCGAACTGATGGAAGAGTTGCCTCCCGCGGGATCCTACGGGGTGGGGATGTTCTTTATGCCGCGCGAGGACAAGGCGCGCGTCGCCTGCTGCCGCGTGGTCGAGGCGGTTACGGAAGAAGAGGGACTCAGCTTTCTCGCCTGGCGCGAGGTACCGGTCGACAGCAGCGTGCTGGGCGAACAGGCCCGCCAGGAAGAGCCGTCGGTGATGCAGTGCTTTGTGGGGAGCGAAACGCTCTCCGGTGAAGCCCTCGAACGGAAACTCTACGTGGTCCGCCGCGTTATCGAAAAGTGCATCGAGGCAACCCATCCCGACGAGACCATGTTCTATGTGCCGAGTTTCTCATGCCGGACCATCGTCTACAAGGGCCTGATGATGGCCACCCAGGTGCCGGGCTATTTCCTGGATCTGGGCGATAGAGACCTGGAATCGGCCGTGGCGGTTGTCCACCAGCGCTACAGCACAAACACGTTTCCGTCGTGGCCGCTCGCGCAGCCGTTCCGGACCCTGGCACACAACGGTGAGATCAACACGCTGCGCGGCAACCTGAACGGCATGCGCTCGCGGGAACGCAACATGACGTCCGAGGCGTTTGGCGACGACGTCAAGAAGCTGATCCCCGTGGTCCAGCCCGGCGGCAGCGATTCCGCTGCCCTGGACAATGCCCTGGAGCTGCTCGCACGCGCCGGCCGCACGATCGATCACTCGATGCTCATGCTCGTGCCGCAGGCGTGGGGCGTCAAGTACCCCATGGGACCGAACCTGCGCGGCTTCTTCGAGTATCATGCCGGGATCATGGAGCCGTGGGATGGACCCGCGGCGCTGGCCTTCACAGATGGACGCTTCGTCGGCGCCCTGCTCGACCGTAACGGCCTGCGACCGGCCCGCTATACGCTGACCAAGGATGGATTCATCGTTTTCGCCTCCGAGGCGGGTGTGCTCGACATTCCGGCGTCCGAGATCAGGGAACGTGGCGCGCTGAGACCGGGACGGATGCTGCTGATCGATCTCGAGCGCGGCCAGATCATGAAGGACGCCGAGATCAAGACCCAGCTCGCACGCCGGCAGCCATACCGGCGCTGGGTCGAGGAAAACCACATCCTGATTCACGGGTTCTTCAACGCCATGAACGCGATCGAGCCGGACCGCGAGACTCTACTGCAGCGCGAACGCCGCTTCGGTTACACCCGCGAGGACCGTAACGTCATCATCGGACCCATGGCGGACAAGGGCAAGGAGCCGGTCGGCTCCATGGGTTCCGATCAGCCGCTGGCCGTGCTGTCTGAGAAGCCGCAGCTTCTCTACTGGTACTTTAAGCAGATGTTCGCCCAGATCACGAATCCGGCGATCGATTCCATCCGCGAAGAGTTGGTGATGTCGCTCACGACATTCATGGGCACCACTGACCAGATCCTCACGGAGACGCCGCGGCACGCGCGACTGGTAAAGCTGCGCCACCCGATCATCTCCAACGAGGACCTGGCTCGGATCCGGTCGCTCAATATCCCCGACTTCGAAACGCTGACCATACCGATGGCTTTTCGCGCTGGCGGGAATGGCGGTGACCTCCAAGCGGAGCTCGTGCTGATCTGTGACCGGGCCGAGAAAGCGATTCTCCATAATGGGGTTCGCTTTGTTGTGCTGAGTGACCGCGATCTGCCGGAGGACATGACGCCGATCCCGGCCCTGCTCGCCGTATCGGCCGTCAACCAGCACCTGATCAAGGTGGGTGCCCGCACCAGTACGAGTCTTATCCTCGAAACCGGCGAGGCCCGCGAGGTCATGCATATGGCCGTCCTGCTGGGCTATGGCGCATCAGCGATCAATCCTTACCTGGCGCTCGAAATCGTCGCGGATATGGCGTTGCAGAACGAGCTGGAGAAACCGGTCTCGGTTCCGAAGGCGATGGAGAACTATGTCAACGCGATCTGCACGGGGCTGCTCAAGATTATGTCGAAGATGGGCATCTCGACACTGCGCAGCTACCGCAGTGCCCAGGTGTTCGAAGCCGTCGGACTCAACTCCCAGGTTGTGGACAAGTACTTCCCGGGGACAGCGTCACGGATCGAGGGTATTGGGCTCGACGAGATCGCGCAGGAAGCCAACGCCCGTCACACATCGGCGTTTTCCTCGGAGATCTATGACAACAAGCTGCTGCCCGCCGGTGGGATGTACAAGTTCCGCAACGGGGGTGAGCGCCATCTGTGGTCGCCGGATGCCATCTCGCTCTTGCAGCGGGCGACGCGTGAAGAGAACTTCGAATACTTCAAAGAGTATTCACGCCTGATCAACGACCAGGAAAAGGCGCAGATCACATTGCGCGGCTTGCTGAAATTCAAGACGGGCAACGCGATCCCACTCGAAGAAGTGGAGCCTGCCTCCGAGATTATGAAACGTTTCGTGACCGGCGCCATGTCATTTGGCTCGATCAGCCGCGAAGCGCACGAAACGCTCGCCATCGCCATGAACCGCATCGGCGGCAAGAGCAACAGCGGCGAAGGTGGCGAAGATCCCGCGCGTTTCGAGCCGTTGCCCAACGGGGACAACCGGTGCAGTGCGATCAAGCAGGTCGCCAGCGGCCGGTTCGGCGTCACCTCGGGCTATCTCGCCAGCGGCGAGGAGCTGCAGATCAAGATTGCGCAGGGGGCCAAGCCCGGCGAGGGTGGTCAGCTCCCCGGTCACAAGGTTAACGAGGAGATTGCACGGGTGCGTCACTCGACCCCCGGCGTAACGCTCATCTCCCCGCCGCCGCATCATGACATCTACTCGATCGAGGATATCGCGCAGCTCATCTACGACCTGAAATGCAGCAACCTCGATGCGCGCGTGTCGGTGAAGCTGGTCTCCGAGGTCGGCGTCGGCACGATCGCGGCCGGTGTGGCCAAGGCGCATGCCGACATGATCCTGATCAGCGGCTACGACGGTGGTACGGGCGCGTCGCCGCTTTCGTCCATCAAGCATGCCGGGATGCCGTGGGAACTCGGGCTGGCCGAGACCCAGCAGACGCTGGTGCTGAACGGACTCCGCAGCCGCGTGCGGCTGCAGACCGACGGCCAGATGCGTACCGGACGCGACATTGTCATTGCCGCCATGCTTGGCGCCGAGGAATACGGTTTCGCGACCAGCTCGCTGGTGGTGTGTGGCTGCATCATGATGCGCAAGTGCCACAGCAATACCTGTCCGGTTGGCGTCGCCACCCAGGATCCGGAACTGCGCAAGCTCTACACCGGCAAGCCCGAGCACGTGGTGACCTACATGCGCATGCTGGCCGAATCCGCGCGCGAAATCATGGCGGAGTTGGGCTTCCGGACCATTGATGAAATGATCGGGCGGTCCGATTGCCTGGAGATGAACCACGCCGTTGATTTCTGGAAAGCACGCGGGATCGACTACTCGCGCATCCTGCACCAACCCGAGGCCGAACGTCGCGAGATGCTCTGCACGATGGAGCAGGATCACGGTGTCGACGGTGCGCTGGACATGGAGCTGTTGCCACGGCTGAAGGGCGCGCTGGAAGACAAGATGCCGGTTCACGTGAAGCTGCCGATCCGGAACGTCAACCGCACCGTTGGCACAATTATCTCCGGCAAGGTCGCCAAGCGCTATGGCGACGCCGGATTGCCGGACGACACGATCACGCTCGAATTCAAGGGCGCGGCCGGTCAGAGCTTCGGGGCCTTCTGCGGCAAGGGCATGACCATGATCCTTGAGGGCGAGGCCAACGATTACCTCGGCAAGGGGCTCTCAGGCGCACGGATCATTGTGAAGCCATCGGCGGACCGCGGCTTCGAACCCTCCGAGAACATCATCGCCGGCAACGTGCTGCTCTACGGGGCCACGGATGGTGAGGTCTACATCAACGGCCAGGCCGGTGAGCGCTTTGCCATCCGCAACAGCGGCGCCAACGCTGTTGTCGAGGGGGTGGGGGACCACGGCTGCGAATACATGACCGGCGGCCGGGTTGTGATCCTCGGGCCCACCGGCGTCAACTTCGGCGCCGGCATGAGTGGCGGCCTCGCCTACGTGCTGGATGAAGACGGCATGTTCGACAACAACTGCAACCTCGAAATGATCGACCTGGAACGGGCTGACTCCGATGAGGACCAGAACGAGCTGAAAGGCATGATCGAGAACCACGTGGCTTATACCGGCAGCACGCTGGGCAAGAAGCTGCTCGACGATTGGGATCACTACAAGCGCCAGTTCGTAAAGGTCTTCCCGATGGAGTACCGGCGCGTGCTGGGTCAGATGAGCCAGGACGATGAAGCCACCGAACGCGAAGAAAAGGTATTCATGTGATGGGCAATGAACGCGGATTTATGGAGATCGAACGCCGCGACCCCGGGTATCGCCCCGTGGAGGAGCGCGTTAGGGATTATCGTGCGGTCGAGAAGCAACTCAGCCGCAACCAGCTTGTTGAACAGGCCACGCGGTGCATGGACTGCGGTATCCCGTTCTGTTGCAGCACGGGTTGTCCGCTCGCCAATGTCATTCCCGAGTTCAACGAGCTGGTCTACCGGGAGCGCTGGCAGGACGCGCTCGACATGTTGCTGCTGACGAATCCGTTCCCCGAGTTCACGGGGCGGATCTGTCCGGCCCCCTGCGAGACCTCGTGCACACTGGGGATCAACAAGGAGCCGGTCGCCATCCGGCAGATCGAAGTGTCGATCGCCGAGAACGCGTTCGAACGCGGTCTGTTGCAGGCGGCGCCTCCGGCCCGCCGGTACGACGCGCGCATTGCCGTCGTCGGCTCCGGTCCGGCCGGACTTGCGGCTGCCGATGTTTTGAACCGTCACGGCTATAACGTGGTCGTGTTCGAAAAGAACCAGTACCCCGGCGGCTTGCTGCGTTACGGCATTCCCGACTTCAAGCTCGAGAAGTGGATCGTCGAGCGACGCATCAAGTTGATGGAAGACGAGGGTATCACGTTTGAAACCGGTGTAGAGATCGGCCTCGACCTGTCATCGAAGTACCTGCTGGACCGGTTCGATGCTGTCGTACTGGCCGCCGGTGCAGAGAAGGCGCGCGACTTGCCGATTCCCGGTCGTGATTTGAACGGCATCCATTTTGCGATGGATTTCCTCATGCAACAGAACCGGCGCATCAGCGGCGAGGGCGTGAAGGTCGATGAGATCAGCGCGCGCGACAAGCACGTCGTCGTGATTGGCGGCGGCGATACGGGGTCGGACTGCGTGGGCACGTCGAACCGCCAGGGCGCGGCGAGCGTCACCCAGCTTGAGATTCTGCCTGAACCCTCGGCGGACCGCCCGCCCGAGACGCCATGGCCGCTATGGCCGGCGAGTCGTCGTGATTCCAGCAGTCACAAGGAAGGATGTGACCGCCGCTGGGCGGTGCAGACCGAATCATTCGAGGGATCGAACGGTGACGTGCGCAAACTCAAGTGTTGCGAAGTGGAATGGGTCACGCCCAAGGATGGCGGTCGTCCCGTACCGCAGAAGGTCAAAGGCTCCGACTTCCTCCTGCGCGCGGAGCTGGTTCTGTTATCGATGGGTTTCGTCGGACCGGCCACCAACAAGCTGGTTGATGACCTCGAACTCAAGCTCGATCCGCGCGGCAACATCCAGCGCGACGGCGACCACAAGACCAGTCACGCCGGTATCTTCGTCGCCGGCGACATGACCCACGGCGCCAGCCTGGTGGTCCGCGCCATCAACGACGGCTTCCAAACCGCCCAAAGCGTCATGAACTGGCTCAAGACGCGCGCTTAGGTCGGGGAGGGCCGGGAAGTGGAGCCAACGGTCAGGATCGAACTGACGACCTGCTCATTACGAGTGAGCCACACACACGAAAAAACCCCTTGTTTATTGGTATTTTTGGCCGCGCCGAGCAAGCGGAAACGGCAAGTTACTGTCCGAGTGGTGGCAAAAGTGGTGGACACTTCTTGCCTCGTCAACCAACTCAGCCCCCCGATGCCGGCCACTCCCTCAGATTCCGAGCCAGCACACTCAGCAACTGTCTCCCACGGGTGAAATCGCCCTTACAGATCCCTTCCCGGAGTCCCCGTGCAAGGTAACACCGGCTCCCACTTGTCACCTCGTGCTCGAGAAGTCCAAGCAGGTACTCGCGAGTGTCTTCACAAACCATTCCGGCAAGGTCCCTTCCAAGAAGTGCAGCAGCAGCCATATCCAGATCGCCATTGGTGAGTCGCATGATCTCCCCGTGCGGGGGCGTCTTGAGCCGGTCCTTGTTGCCCGCCTGGGTGTATTTTTCTATCACGAAGCCGATGTCCGTGCTGTCCTTCTTGTATCTATCCTTGGGTCTGTCATGCGCCGCGACGATCTTCAGCATTACCAGCGCAGGAATCGACACCAACCGGATTCTGTATTCACGTACCCCGTCCTGTAGGCCGAGATACAGGGCGTTCTCGAACGCGTCCTGAAACCCGACAACGCTCCAGGGACTGTTGTCCGTTGGCCATATGAGAGTCTTCCCGTCCTCCGCCAGTTCACCAAAGGGCAACAGGTCCAGCTCGTGCCCTGTCTGCTCGTCCCGGAACTTCTCAGGATGATGCTCATAGGGGTTCTTGAAGCCTTGCTCCAAAAGCCTACGTCCGAAGCGCTCGTAAGCCTCCCAGCTGGTTATCTGAACAGAAATGTCTATATCGAGTGTTTCGCGTCGAGTTTCGATCCCGTGCATATTCCAGAACAGAACATCGCGGGCAAACGCACCACAGAGCAGTAGAGGCGTGCCGCTTCCACTGGCGACTTCTGCAACCCGACATAGAGTGGACTTACGTTCCGGCTCAATCGGGTTCAACAATGCTATGCAGGTATCCGTCATAGACTCTCCGTGCCGTCTCCATGTTGCGGTCGATGCCGCTGGCCAACAGGTCCGCGTAAATTAGTAACGGGTGCACGCAATCGTCATGCGCTGCATGCGGCCAGTCTCCCCAGAAAGCGTGAAGCAGCTGAACATCCCCGTCAGGGTCCAAGCGAAGTCTCGCATCCAGGATCAGATTGCTGGCCTCCGATTTGGCGTATACCGTCACTTGCTGCGGCTTCAAGAATCCTGTCAACCTGGCCGCAGCCACCTCCCCACCCCACAGTTGTTTGGCGGGATCCAAATGAATGTCGCGCCACCAGTCCTGCCCCGACGCGGCGTAACGCCCCGCGTCCTGCTTTGGCATCAACCTGTCGATATAGTTGTCCGTCCACTTCTGGACCAGCCTGCGCCTGTCAACAATCAGGCGCATCTTGTCGTCCACCACAACAAATCCCGCATCCCCCAGGTCATCCAGAATACGCCCGATGGAACCCACAGCCACCCCGGTCCTCTGCTTGATGGTGCGAAACGTCTGATTGATGATCGCCTTGGAGGGATCCCGGTCCAGGAACGGATCGGTCAGGCAGGCGAACACCAGCCTCAGTCCGCTCGGTTGGAACGCTCTTCCAGGCCTCGGTCTTTGGGCCGGCGTCGAGCTCTTTCTGCCCGTTATGGAGAGGTAGAGCCCGGGTAAGTCAAGGAACGCATTTCCGGCTGTGTCCAGAAAAGCAACACCCTTCTGAGTCAGCATGGCAGCATGCTTCGCTCCTATCTGGTCGGATATGACCAGCAGGCGTGGTGCAGCAGGAGGGAGGCCTGGATGATCAGCCAGCATCCTGTCTATCAACGCGTTGTGCAGGTGCGTCTTCACGCGCACCGCGAAAGCATGGCTATGCCCCTTGTAGTCGATATCCAAACGCCCGTCGATTGCCCGGTCCTCCGCTGCCCCAGCCGGGCGAAACCGACCATATTTCAACCCCGGTCTCTTTGGTGCAGCGTCGATGGCGAGCCTGACTATGTTGGCCTCTTTGTTCATTGGCATCTCCGTACTGTTCATATGGTACTACTGTTCATTATTGATGAACAAGACTAAATGTTGAACACTTACCATGCCTCCGCCTGACCGATCAACGCATCGGTGAGCCACGTTGGACTCAATCCCGGGCAGCTCCGCCCGCCGTTCGGGGTGGACGGCAATCAGGTCAATTCGATTCCGTTCTCCCCCGCCCAGTCACGAAGTGCTCTCTCTTGTGCTTCTGCCTCATACGCATACCACTTCTCGAGAAGCCCTTTGGACGCGAGAAACTGCTTGTATCGAGCGTAGGCGCCGCGACTGCTGAACATATCACGTACACGCCCGTAGTCATCCGGCACATGGGAATCCACGAAACGAAAGACAAGCCGACTGCCGAGATCGAGGTCGTCCTTGCGGGGGATCTCGACAGCATCATCGGATTCCCACATCTCCTCGGAGATCTCGTCGAGGTCGCCCGACTCGGAAGCCCAGTAGATCTGTCCCGTCGACCTGTTGAGCAGGGCAGAGTGATCGCCGTAAGGTCCGCTACTTACGAAATCGTATGCCAGCTCAAGATCTCCATACTTTACTGCCATGTCCACCCCTTCCCATGTCTCAGTTGGTCTGAACGGCCTCACCCAACGTCATTCCCCGCAGAGTTGTACCTACGGAGACCGGCAAGCCATTCGGCCACATCCTCCCTCACCATGTCACGTACGAACTGTACATCGTGAATCTCGCAACGACCGGTATCGAACAGGAACTGGTAGAACTTCTTCAGGCCTGCCGCGGTGCGTTTAATCGACGTCTCCGATGCCCACATTGCCTTCCGGACAAACCAGTCACCAAAGAATCCGTGGATATGCGTCGCTCCCTCTGCGGCCGGCACCGCCTCAGAATAGAGAAGATACTCGTTGATGTAGAACTCCACATTCGAAACGTGCTCTTTGACCGTCTTCTCTCCTAGGCCTTTAGGACTCGCTCAAAAATAGTTTAACAGGATGAAGGGCTAACTATGCCAGTATCACTCATTCATTGTTACGCTAAAGATGGATGTAATATGCTTCCTTCATTGCCTGGAACTATCATTGTTATTGTGACAACATTGGCCTTGACGGCTGCGCCCGCAAGGGCTAATGTTGCCAGTATGAATACACCCAAGTACCAGACGCAGACGGTCGACACCTTTCTGAGGCAACGCAAGGTCGCCACGCTCGACGAGATCCAAGACGGAATCGGGAGTGCATCGTCGAGGACGGTGTTCCGGAAGCTGAAGCAGTTGGAATGCATCACCAGCTACAGTCATCGAGGCAAGTACTACACACTCAAGTCCATTGCGCGATTTACGGCCCAGGGGTTGTGGCGCTTTCGTTCGGCCTGTTTTTCTCGCTTCGGCAACCTGCTGAAAACTGTCGAGGCGTTTGTGCAGCGTTCCGATGCCGGCTACAGCGCCGGGGAACTGAAAGAGATGCTTGGAGTTCAGACGAAGCATGCGCTGACCAAGTTGGTGCGCGATGGTCGGCTCCAGCGTGAGAAGATTGAAGCCGCCTATGTCTACTTCTCTGTGGAGAAGAGCCTGGCCCGGAAACAGCGGAGAGCAAGAACGGCTCATGCGAAAGCCTCCTTGGCCACGGTCATGGTTGCGAATCCGGATCTGGCCGTCGAAGAAGCCAAAGCCACCATTCTGCTGTTCAGCAGCATGCTCAACGAGAAGCAGCGCCGCCTGTATGCAGGCCTGGAATCTTTAAAGCTGGGCCACGGCGGGGATATACACATCGCCTCGTTGCTGGGGATGGACCCCCATACCGTTTCCCGCGGACGACAAGAGCTGACCAATGCCGACTGTGGCGGCGATGCAGTGCGGGCATCGGGTGGAGGGCGCTTATCGCAGGAAAAAAAACGCCCGACATAATCCAGAGGCTTGAATGCATCATGGAAGATGATACCGGTGGTGATCCGGTCAGAGGATGTAAATGGACGCACAAGACAACCGAGAAAGTGGCCGATGCGTTGGAGCCTGCGGGCATCCATGTATCTGCCAATACCGTGGCGCGTCTGTTGAAGCAGATGGATTACTCGCTTCGCGTGAATCTGAAGAACCTGGAGTCGGGGTTGAGCAAGCCGCAGGATCCTCATGAGCGCAATGAACAGTTCCGTTACATTTTCAGACAGAAGAAGGACTACGCAGCCAAAGGAAGACCTGTGATCAGCGTTGATACCAAGAGTCGCGAGCTTGTCGGAAAGTTCCGCCAAGCCGGACGTCGATGGAGCCGTCACCCCATTGAAGTCTTTGACCATGACTTTCCTTCCGATGCCGAAGGGGTGGCCATTCCCTATGGCATCTACGATCCCTTTCGCAACCATGGTTTCGTCTGCGTCGGCACCACCCGTGACACGGCGCAGTTCGCCGTAGACTCGATTAGCACCTGGTGGACACAGGTCGGAACCAAACAGTATGTGGATGCCGACCATCTCCTTATCCTGGCTGACTGCGGAGGCAGCAACGGCTACCGGGCTCGCCTGTGGAAACATCAACTCCAGGTCGCGCTCTGTGACCGCTTCGGCCTGCATGTGAAAATCTGCCACTTTCCTCCCGGCTCCTCGAAATGGAATCCCATCGAACATCGCCTGTTCGCCCCTATCAGCAATAACTGGGCTGCTCAGCCGCTCGTCGACCACGACACCGTTCTGAACTTCATTCGTCACACGCGTACCTCAACAGGCCTGCGCATCTGCGCTCGCCTGAACAAGAAGGATTACCACAAAGGCATCAAGATATCTGATGAGCAAATGAAACAGATCAATCTGCGCCGGGGATATTGGGGTCGGTCCACAAATTAACAGTTTACGTTTGGTCGGGTGAGTGATAGCGTCTGGATATGGCACGGCGACCACGGGTTGAGTATGATGGTGCGATCTACCATGTAACAGCACGTATCGTGGGCGAACAGGCCGGACGAGGTGTGGAGGGGAACAGTCCATCACGATGGCTGTTTCGGGATGAGCGTGACCACCAGGCGTTCATGGACCGGCTGATCGAGCGGGTCGACACCTACAATATCAGGCTCTACGCCCACTGTGAGATGCGGACGCATTTCCACGCCCTGCTCGAAACCCCACAGGCCAACCTCGGCCGATTCATGCACAGCCTCAACACCGCCTATACCGCTTTCTACAATACGCGGCACCGCCGACACGGACACCTCTTCCAGGGGCGCTATGGAGCCAAACCTGTTGAAGGTGACAACTACCTGCTCTCCCTCTCACGCTACATCCACCTCAACCCCATCCATATCAGGAAGATCAAAGCATTGCCTCTCGATCAGCAACGTCGCCACCTGCACCTTTACCACTGGAGCAGCTACCGCGCCTACACCGGCAGAGCCAAGCCCCCGGAGTGGCTCACCCCCGGCCCGATACTGGCGCAGTGCGGCCGCACGAAAGCCGAGCAGCGCCGAGAGTATCGGTCCTTCGTAGAGAAGAGTCTGGCCGAAGAGGATAATGAACTGCTCGCTCTATTGCGTGGACCCGCTCTTGCCATAGGGGAAGAGAGCTTCGTAGCCGACATCCGCCGGCGCACGCTAGACCTGGTAGGTCGGTATAGAAAACGGGAGGACGTGAATCTACGGCATGCTCTTGAGAGCGTGGCGCCGAAGCAGGTACTCGAAGTGGCGGCTGAGATCATGGGGGTAGATCCCGAAGCCTTTCGGGTACGGCGCCGCAATTCGGTCCTGCGGGGCGTGGCGGCACGAATGCTGTGCAAGTATACCGGTCTGACGCAACGGGATGCCGCCCAAGTGCTGGGCCTCAGTAGTGGTGCGGCGGTGAGCAGCCAGCAGAAGAAGTTGGCGGGACTGATGACAGAGGACCGCAAGCTGCGTCGCCGCGTGGCTGACATCGAATCGCGTCTCGCCGCGCTGACTGGAGCACAAAGGACCGCTAAAGCGTAAATTGAGGATCGACCCCAACCGTCCGGCTGCACGAGCGGGCACCAGCTGGGGAAGGTTGAGATCCCTCAATCTTCCTCTTGATTATGTCAGAAAAAGTAGGCACTTTATCTGACGTAATGGCTAGACCAAAGACACACAACAGCGCGGCGGACCGGATTCGCAGGCGGGTTGAAGAGGCCCGCCCCGACACGGTATTCCATGCCGGTCAGTTTCTTGACATCGCGTCACGGGCCGCGGTCGACAAGGCACTGTCCCGACTGGTGGCATCCGGTTGCCTGCGGCGGTTGGCCCGGGGCCTCTACTACCAGCCCAGGACGCATCCTGTTCTCGGGGAGATCCTCCCGCCGGTCGAAGCCGTGGCGAAGGCACTGGCCGACCGCGATAGCGTGAAGCTTCAGCCTTTCGGTGGCTACGCGGCGAACCTCTTACGGCTTTCCGAACAGGTTCCCGCACGTATCGTCTTTCTGACCGACGGCAGGCCCCGTAAGATCCGGTATGGGAACCAGACCATTGAACTGCGGCGAGCCATGCCGCGTATGATGGCGGCCGCGGGGCGCACGACCGGTCTCGTGATCGCGGCACTGCGCTTCATCGGCAAAGCAAACGTCACCCCGGAGAGAGTCGCCCACCTTCGGGAACTGCTCTCTGCCGAGGATCGGTACCGACTGCTTGAGGATCTCGCCCTTGCCCCGGCATGGATGCACCCCTACTTCAAGGCTATCGCCGGAGAAGAGGACACCCCGTGAAGTCCTTTGCCCTGCTCCCTGCTGAAGAACGCGCGCTCTACTGGCGGAACTACGCCAACCGCACCGGCGTCCCGGAGTTCATTGTCGAGAAGGACTTCTGGGTTTGCTGGTTGCTTGGCCATATCTTCGCTGCGCCCAAGCTCGGTGCGGAGTGTGTCTTCAAGGGCGGCACATCGCTTTCCAAGGTCTTCGGCGCCATCGATCGCTTTTCCGAGGACATCGACTTGGGCCTCACGCCCGCCTCGCTCGGCTGGCAGGAAAGCGACCTGGACGACGCTCCCTCCAATTCCCAGCGCCAGAAGCGCAACAAGCAACTCCAGGCGGATTGCGCCGTTGCGGTCGAGACGCAGTTCATGCCCGAGCTGGAAACAGTCGTCGCTGCTGCCCTGGGCGCCCACACCAAAACGGATCGTTGGTTGAGCTTCGATCTCGACGCCGTGTCCCACTCCCCGGTAATCCTGTTTCCGTACCCCCGGGCGGTTGCGCCCGGCGCTTACATTCCGCCCCTCGTCAAGATGGAGTTCGGCTCACTGACGGACCAGCGCCCCACCGGCACGCACTTGATCACGCCCTCTGTCGCCGAGCTGGCGCCCAACGCGTTTGACGACTTCCATGCCGAGGTGGTCTCCCTGGAGATCGAGCGCACGTTCTGGGAGAAGGCCACGATCCTGCACGCCGAATACCACCGGCCGACCGACCAGCCGCTTCGCGACCGGTTCGCCCGGCACTACGCCGACTTTGCATCCCTCTGGAAGCACCCGGCCGGCCAAGCTGCTGCCGACCGAGTCGACTTGCTGGAGCGCGTTCGAATTCACAAGAGCCGGTTCTTCGCTTCACGCTGGGCCCACTACAACACAGCCCTTCCCGGCTCGCTGCGCTTGGTACCGCCCGACAGCCGCATCGCCGAGTTACGCCGTGACTATGCCGCCATGGAACCCATGTTCCTGTCTCCACCCCCTGACTTCGTCAGCATCCTGGCTACCCTGCGCGGAGCGGAAGACACGATCAACGCGACGTAGAATGAAGCCATACCAGAGCTGTTGAGCCGCGGCAGTGCCGCCTGCTCCATCACCCGACCCCACGTAACTGGCGGCTCAACGATACTGACTGAAAAACAGCTCTTGTTGACATTCGGTTCAGTTGCTACGCCGCTTGGCCGCCAACGTTTTGCTTGCGCTTGAGTAGTTCTTCTCTTGAGGTAACAGCGGAAGGATGGGCCACCGCTGTTGAGTCGAGGAAGACCTATTCGAGATGAAAAATGGAGGCGTTCTTCTCGTTCCCTGCCGTCGCTATGCGCAAGCATGTATTGCCGACGGCAACCAAACGTTCCCTGCTGTCACAATCCGGAAAAACGCAGGAACAGTGGTGGCAAAAGTGGTGGACATAGTGCAACACCGGAGGCAGATCAGAAGTGGCGGCGGGCGAATTCACGGCCGGAGCCAGACTTGAGGTATGACTCAAAGGCGCGTGCTTTCGTCTTGTCTCGGAACCGAATGACGACTTCTGTGTCCCATGGTGCGAACTTTGCGGTGTGGGGAACGTGGCCACGGTTATGGTCTGTGATGCGCTGTTCGAGATCGGTCGTGCAACCGGTGTAGTGGTGTAGGCGCGCGGCTTGATTGCGGAGATGATGTGCACGTTTGTTGCGGATGATCAAGCGGTGATATTCGTACTGGGAAGGCCTGTAGGGAGAGATTTTCAGCAGAGAGTTGAGTCGGCCGCCGCGCAGAGATTGCGGATTCATCACGTTGATGAGGCGTACGCTTCGGCAGGTTGAAGAAGCGGACCCCGGCAAGTCCCGCCCGGCGGCGTGAACCGTCGGACGGGCTGTCCGAACCGTAGTACGGTGTGACAGCCCCGTTGGCGCTCGGGTTGTGATCCCCCCAGAACACATTGCCCTATCCTCCGAACGGGGCCTGCCGGGGCCCGCAAGATGTTACGTTTGTCGTGGTGCGGCGGCCAGCCATGGCAGCTGTCGTAAAGCCTCTTGGATATGCTCGCTGGTAATGGTGGCGTGCTTGGCGCTCGCCGCCGAGGCCGTGGCCAAGGCACCGATCTGGTTAATCGTCCGGGCCACCCCGTCGGCGGCCTGGTGCAGCAAGGTCAAGGCCTGGGCATCGACCGGACACGACCGTGCTCCGACCTGATTCCATCGGAACATCACGTACTGTGCGCTCTGATCTTCGGAAAAGGACGTTGTGCGCAGGCAGAAGCCCAGCCGCGAACGCAGCGCCTTGTGGACCCCCATCTGCAACGTTGGCAACAGATCCTGGTCGCCGCAAAGCAACAGGCTGAAGGCCGCTTTGCGTTCCTTGCCTGTCAACCGTGCCCGATCGGCACACAACAGGCGGACCTCCTCTAAGGCGCGGCTTTGCAGCTCCTGAGCCTCGTCGAGGATGACCACAGGATGAAGGCCACCGAGCCCATTCCAGAACTTGAGCAGGCGATGCACGTTGTCGGAGCGGCGCATCGCCGGCTCAATGCCGTAGGCATGACACAGGCTGCGCAGCAGGTCCGACCCGGTCACCGATGCATGAGAGAGCTTCACTGTCATGAACTCCTTTTCTGAAAGGTGATCGATCAGCGCATCAAGCAGCAGTGATTTGCCGGTGCCGTTTGAACCGCACAGCACGCCGCTGGCGTGCATGTGCAGCAGATGATCGAGCTGATCGATCAGGCCCGTCAGTTCGGGCGTCTCGAACAGACTCTGCGTGGTCTCGGAGAAGGGCGGTTCGGCCGCACCCCATGCGGCTTTGAGCAGGATATCGATGGGTTCTCTATTCATGGTTGTCCCTGGGCTTGAAGTGTTTGGCGTTGGCGTGGCGGTCCAGCCGGTTGGCGATCTGCACGAAACGGTCCTGATGCCAGATCTCCACTTCATCGAGCAGACGTGGATCATAGCGGACCTCCACCTGCTGGCCGCGCAGGGCTGGTGTCAGCTCGAAGTAGCGCCCGTCAACGGAGACGGTGGCGTCCTTGCGCACCCGCCGTGTATCCTTGAAGAGGAACAGGCGGCGCAGATCCGCGTCCGGCGGCGCAGGCTTGATCGCCGCTGAGTTGGCCATAAACCGACAGGCCGGCGGTTCGCCCGTAGAGCGGTGTTCTTCCTGGTGATAGCGCCCTTCCAGCCATGTGGCGAACCGTCCATTGAGTTCACCGAGACTATGCACCGGATCGAAAACCAGCGTGGCCTGAAATTGCCCTTGAACTCGGCGAAAGAATCGCTCGATCTTTCCTTTACTCCAGGCCGCGTAGGGCCGCGCCCGTGACAGCTTTATACCCAGGTTGGCGCAGACGATACGCAGGTGGCGGCAGAGGAAGACTTTGCCGTTATCGGTGTAGAGCTTGTCAGGCACCCCTCGTGTGCGGATCGCCTCATAGAGCACCGCCATGAAGCAGTCGCTGCCCTCACTGGCGAAGTAGGCTCCGTACGGACACAACCGGGAGTGATCGTCGATCAATGCAAACAGCCGTGTATGCATCGCCTTGCCATCCTCGGTCACGATCGTAGGCCCGTACATCATGTCGGCCATCCACAGCATATTGGGCATCGGCGTCTCGAAGGCTTTCTGCGGCCCGTCATCAGGCTGGAAGCTGCCGGCCTTCAGGCTGGAACGATCCACCCCGTGGGCGGCGAAGAGACGATAGACGCTCGACATGCTGAATGTCCCGCCCTCCAGTTCGCCGGTCTGAACCAGGTGATCCACCAATACGGTGGCATCCATGCCCGGATGCGCCAGGCGCACGGAGAGGAGCTTCTCCTGGTTCTCGGGGCTCAGAGCCCGACACTGACCCTTGTCGCCCCGCCTAACCGGCATCAGGGCATTGAAATCGCCCTTACGATACGCGTAGTAGTAGCGTTCGATTGATCCGGCGCTAAACTGAAAGCCGTCCCAGAGTTTCCGAGACGCTTCCGCGGTGGCGGTTTGCAGAGTCCAGCCGGACGGGTCGTCTTTCGACGCCCGTTCGCTGACCCAACATACCGCCGCATACCGTGCCAAGGCCCGTTTTTGATCGGCCTCCGACACGCCCAACCCGTTTTGAGGTACTTTGTCTGTCATGACGCGCATCAAAACACGCCATAATCGCAAAAACCATAGCCAGGGTGTGTGGGACGTTCATCGGTCCCGATACCGCCGTCAGCCTCAGCAAATAACCCGCTCAGGCTTCCTGTGGCAGGCGTAGCGACGCAGCAACGAGACGCCGAAACGGCCCGTTAGCTTCTTCTGTACCGCTTGCATGTTCCCGGCGGCCTTGGCCATCTGTTCCCAGTAGCCGATCGGCTCACGAGCCAGGGGCCGTTCCGCCGGCCAGGCCGTATCACGCTGCAGTGATCCGACATGGCTCACCCACTGCCGCCAGTATCGCCGCAACAGATCGCCGTCGCTCATCTCAACGCGTGCCTCATGCCCGGCACGGAAGTACCGGTCCACCGCATCGACCAGTCGATGCCGGTAAGGCAATACAAACTGCGGCAACAGGCTTACCGTTAATCGGCACCGCGAACACACGAAACGCGCCACCTTCACCAGCCACTTCCACATGTAACGCGGATACGTCCCGTGCCGGTGAAAACAGCCTTCATGCCCGCATCGCTCACACACACCCGGCCCGTTGACTCATCACATCAAAAGGGTTGTCAGCAGCGAGGTAGGTCTCTATCTTGACCTCGCATAGTTGTTGCATTTGCAGTGGCTACTATGCCTTGCAACCGCCGACTTTGCAGCCCCGGAAACGGGGCTGCAGAGGACGCGGCCCTGCGGGCCGCGGGGGGGGATCTACCGCTTTGGCTGTCACCCGTAACACGGCTCCGCAACAACCGTGCAGATCCGAGGGGGCGGCAGTGGCGCGCAAGGTGCGGTCCACTCAGGAAGATGACCGCAGGCAATTCGAAGGGAAGGGTGTCCCGCTTCAGCTATACAGCCGACGCCCTACAGTAGTGGCGCTCAGGGTGTTCGCGGCTTACGAGAACGTAGACATAGTGGAATTCAGACATCGCGGAACTCTACTCAGTCTGAGCGGGCATGCCAAGCCGTAGTCGACGAGCGCATACACACACGTCCGCCTACGCATTCCTCGCAGGCTCGGAATGACTACGGCGTGACAGCCTTCACAACTCGCTGCGCTCGTTGCGAAGGCTGGAGCCAACGGTCAGGATCGAACTGACGACCTGCTCATTACGAGTGAGCCCCGGACACGCAAAAACCCCTTATTTATTGAGTTTTTTGGCCTCTCCGAGCAAGCGGAAACGGCAAGTTACTGTCCGAGTGGTGGCAAAAGTGGTGGACACTTTTGCCACCTCTACTCATTCAGAATGAGCCGCTCTCAGCCGACCTTCAGCGCGATCCCGTTTACGGCGCTGATCAGTTGTTCGTCCTGAGTATGCAGGTATCTGGCGGTGGTGGACAAGCTCTTATGGTTCATCAACACCCGAATCGTCTGCAGGTTCTCACCGTGCGCGAGCAGGCTGCAGGCAAATGAATGTCGCAGCGTGTGAGGCGTGATCCGTGTCTTCGGTAGCCTTGCCGCTTCCGCGCACCTGCGCACGGCAGCCCCGACCGCCTGTTGTGTCAGCCGTTGTCCCCTGACTGAGATGAAGGCCGCACGGCAGTGGGCGCGGTGACGTCGTTCCTTCAGGTACGGCCGAAGGTACGAGACCACGTCGTCGCTGAGCGGAAGCGTCTGAGTGTCGCCGCCTTTGCGGTGCAGGCGTATGCGCTTGGCGTGGACATCGACATCCTTCGTGTCTGCATGGATCAGCTCAGACACCCTTGCCCCCGTCGCCAGAAACGTGGCGATCATCGCCTGGTCACGCAGGACAATGAACGGGTCCGCGTGATGCGCCGCGCCTTTCAGCAGAGCGAGGCACTCATCGTCCTGCAGATAGTAAGGTTCGGCATGCGTGACCTTCGGCGCACGTATGTCCGCAGCGGGATCCCGTGCAAGCAGTCCATTTCGCAGTAAGTACCGGAAGAACGACCGGATCGCGACAAGCCGTCTGGCGCGCGATGCTGGCCCATTCTTCTTCTGGTATCCCGTGTTCGCCAGGAAGTCGAGGAACGCTTGGATCATCTCTGGGGTGACGTCTCCAGGCAGAAGACACCGGCCCCAGTGATTCTCCAGGAATTCGATGAACTTCCTCAAGTCCTCTCGGTACGAGTGGACGGTGGCAGGGCTCATGCCCCGCTCCGACTTGATGTAGTTGATGAAACGTTGTGCGGCCCTTCTCATGATGGGCACCTCCTTGGTTTTCAGCGGTGGAC
>JADHWE010000002.1 GCA_016783675.1 Kiritimatiellia bacterium | reverse complement strand
CATATATCTAACTTCCGTTTCCCAGGGCGTTGCCCTGGGCTGGTATATCCTGCCCCTTCGGGGCGAAGAATCTGCCGTGCCGCCGGGCATCCCTTCGGGGCGAAGAAACCGATGTCCCGACCACTGCCCGCATGGAGCACTGGTGACAGTCAGCGATCAGATGCTATGTTGGCTCACCAGTGTTGCGTAGAGATCGTGGACGATCTGGCGGTAGGCGGTGAGGCTGAAATCTTTGCTGGCGCGGGCGGCGCCGGCTTCGCCCAGGGCGTGGGCGCGGGCTGGGTCGGAAGCTAGCTCTTGCATGCCGGCCGCGAATGCTTCGGGTGTGGGATCGGCCAGAAGCGCGATGTCCGGGGTCATGACTTGGGTGTGCGAGTCGATTGTGGTGGCCAGCACCGGCTTGCCGGACGCGAGGTAGGAGTACACCTTCATTGGTGTGTTGCCGCCCTTGATGCGCGGCGAGACGAGAATGTCGGCCTGCTTCAGCAGGAGCGGGAGTTGGGCGACCGGGCGCGGACCGGCGAGGACGATGCGACCGGCACTGTCGAGTTGCAGTGCTTTCTTTCGGTAGGCCTCCACGTCACCCGCCGCCCCCCCGACGATGAGCAGGGATCCTGCTCCACCGCAGGAACAGTGCCGGGTAAAGGCCTCGATCATCAGGTCAATGCCCTGGTAGCGCTCGAGGTTGCCTACATAGAGGAAAAGAGGGCCCTCCAGTTGCGGCAGGTCCAGCGACGTGACATCTGTCGCTGCATCCGGCTCAGCGCCCATCGGGACATCGCGCAGGATCGCAATCTCCCTGGCCCCGCTCTCGCGCGCAATATCGGCCAGGTAGTCGCAGACCGGCACCACGGCCGCCGCATGACGGATAGCGCGCCGCTCCAGTGCGCACATCGAACCCAGCACCGGACGCATCCACGGGAGCTTCTCCACGATCTGGCGCGGCATGGAGGAGTCCATGTCGAACACGTAGGGGAGACCTGTGCGCTTGCGGATCCGCATGGCCATGAAGACCGATTCCTCGACGGCGTGAACCACATCGTATTGTCTCTGTCGCGCCATGCGCATGGCTGCCGGCGCCATCCAGGCGTCACAGAAGAGCTTCTTCACCGTGAAGCCCGGCTTGATCCCATGTACCCCCGGTGGGGCCGGACTGCGGTGGACCGTTACGCGCGGATGGATCTCGATGTCATCGCCTTCGTGATAGCAGAGCAGATCAACCGTGTGCCCGTCTTCCGCCAGCGTCTCCGCCAGCAGGCGCACGGCAATGGGCGTACCGCGTTCCTGGTAGAACGGATGCGGTGCCAGCAACAGTATCTTCAACAGCAGTCTCCTCTACGCAATGGCCTTCACCGCGCGCAGCCAGGATTGCGCGATCAGCGCGTGGCCGGCCGGTGTCGGATGCACGCCGTCGGGTGCCCAGAAATCCGGATCGCGCTTCTCGGCGGCGGCATTCATGATGCCGTCCATCGGCACCAGGATAGCATCAAATTCGTCGGCCAGGGAGCGAACAACCTGGATGCGGGGATCAAGGTCCTCGCGCCAGGCCTTGCGGTCCTCCGGGAAGGGCAACACAAACGGCTCGATCAGCACCAGGTGCGATCCGAGTTGATTGACCGTCTGGGTCAGAATAGTGCGATAGGCCGATTCGTAGTCCTCGGTGGCCGTGGGGTCATTGCTGTCGAAGGCGCGCCAGGTATCGTTGATCCCGATCATAATCGAGACCCAATCCGGTTTTAGGTCCAGGCAGTCACGCTCCCAGCGCTGCTCGAGGTCGACGGCGCGATTGCCGCTGACGCCGCGGTTGATGAAGCGCACATTGTGTTCCGGGTAGGCAGCCGAAAACCAACTCGCGGCCATCATGGCATAACCGGCGCCCAGGTTCTCCGGGTCGAGCGCACCGCGCCCTGCATCTGTAATGCTGTCGCCCTGGAAGAGCATAGTTGCGCCGGGTTCGATAACAGGTTCCATGGAGCGTCCTTTCGATTTGCGCTAACGGTGCCGGATGCGCATCGCGCCGTCAAGAAATGTCGAATGTCCATTTACACCACCAGTGCTTCACGGCATACTTCGACCGTTATGCCTATTGTGGCTGATACACATGTTCATATCTACCCGGAGTACGATGCGGGTCGTTTCCTGGTCGATACGGTCGCCCGACTCCAGGCCCTGGCGCCGGCCGCGATGCCGGTGATCTGCCTGACGGAGCGGGCCGGGCAGCATGTCTATGCCGACTGGGCTACGGCCGGTAAGGTTCCCGAGACGGATTTCGCTGTTCAGGCCATCGAGAGCCGGGGCGGTATCGTGTTGCGTATCGAAACGGAGGCAGGACCGCTCCATATCCTCCCGGGACGGCAAATCGTCACGGCTGAGCGGCTGGAAGTGCTGGTTCTGGGCCGCGACCTCGAGCTGGCCGACAATACTCCGGCGGCCGACCTGATTCGCGCCATCCTGGCAGCGGGAAGCATTCCGGTGCTGACGTGGGCCTTCGGTAAGTGGTGGTTTGGCCGGTCGCACACCGTCCGCGCCCTGGTTGAGCATTTCGCGCCCGAACGCCTCTGGCTGGGCGACACCACAATGCGTCCGCGCGAGTGGCCGCGCGGCCGCATCATGCGGCAGGCCATCAAGGCGGGCGCACGCGTGCTGGCGGGAAGCGACCCCTTGCCCGGCCAGAACGAAGCCCGCTACGCTGGGCGCTACGCCACGCTCCTCAACCGGGAACTCGATCCAAAAGACCCGGCCGGCGCCATCATGCGCGGCTTCCGCGTCCTCCCGCCCGGCGGCCGCACCATCGGCCACCGCTGCACCCTCCCAGCCATCCTCCTCCGCATGATACGGCAGAAGGGATGCCCTGATCGCTAGCGACTGCGGCTCGCTCGGAGAGATCGCCCTACCTGGTTCAAGGACACATCTCTGCCGATGGTAAGGTAGGGCGAGCTGTCCCCAGCGAGCCGTGAAGGATAAGCCTCACACTTTATCCTATCGCTGGAAAGGGGTGTGTGTTAAGAGTTGCGGAACGCTTTTCCGCAAGGGGGTATGATGGATCTTTCGGTTGTTGTTCCAGTCTATAATGAAGAAGAGAGCGTGGCGCTGCTATGCGAGAAGATCCACGTGGCGGTGTCGGGATTGGGGCTCTCGTACGAGATCGTACTGGTCGATGACGGCAGCTCGGATCGCACGTGGGAAATCCTCAACGAGGAGGCACAAAAGCTGCCGTGCCTGCGCCTGATCCGCTTCCGTCGCAACTTCGGCCAGACCGCCGCCATGAGCGCCGGCTTCCGAGAGTCGCGCGGCGACATCGTTGTCACGCTGGACGCCGACCTGCAGAACGACCCGGCCGATATTCCGCTTCTGCTCAAGCGTATGGACGAGGGCTATGATGTGGTCAGTGGTTGGCGCAAAGACCGCAAGGACCCGTTCATCAACCGGCGCCTTCCCTCCATGCTGGCCAACGGCCTGATTAGCAAGATTACGGGCGTCCACCTCCACGATTACGGCTGCACCCTCAAGGCCTACCGCCGCGAAGTGATGCAGAACGTCCATCTCTACGGCGAGATGCACCGCTTCATCCCCGCCCTCGCCGACTGGGTGGGCGGCAAGGTGACCGAGGTGCCCGTCAATCACCAGGCGCGCCAGTTCGGAACGTCCAAGTACGGCATCACGCGCACCTTCAAGGTGATCCTCGACCTCTTCACGGTGAAGTTCCTCCTGCACTACAGCAAAGGCCCGATGCAGATCTTCGGCAAGATCGGCATGTGGTTCGGAGTGCCCGGCGCGCTCATGTTCGCGTTCATGGTGCTGGGGCATCTCTCCTATCATCTCTTTGGCACCGAGTTCGGCTCCGAGCTTGTGAAACGTCCGTTCTGGCTGATCACCTCGTTCATGCTTATTTTCTGCGGTATCCAGTTTGTCTGCATGGGGCTGCTAGCCGAACTGCAGATCCGAACCTGGCATGAATCGCAGGATAAGCCGGTCTACGTGATCAAGGAAACCGTTGAACCCCATGCGTGAGGCCTGACGTGACCGAAAACGGCGGCCTGATCGACAGCGAGGCCAACCAGATCGACGCCTGCCTGGCCCAGGAAGGCAGCTCCGTGCACCTGCTCGGTATTGGCGGGGTCGGCATGGCCGGTCTCGCCATTTTACTTGGGGAGACAGGGCACCGCGTCTCCGGCTGCGATCTCAACCCGGGCCCCCTGGCCAAGTCGCTGGCCAATCGCGGCATGGACGTCAGCCGCGGCCATGACCCTGCGCACGTGTCTGAAGATGTGGACTGGGTCATCGCCAGTACGGCCGTGCCGCCCGACCATCCCGAGCTCGAAGCCGCCCGCGCGGCCAACATTCCCGTGTTCCGGCGCGGTCATGTCGTGGCGCGCTTCGCAACGAACTACCGCACCGTCGCCGTATGCGGTACGCACGGCAAGACCACCACGGCCACCTTTATCGTGCAAATGCTGCGAGCGGCCGGTCGCCAGGTGGGCTGGTGTATCGGGGGGGAGTCCACCGCGCTCGGGGCTGTCGCATCGGTCGGGCATGATGAAGAGCGCCTGCTGGTTGTAGAAGCTGACGAGAGCGACGGTACGCTCGCCGCCTACCATCCTGCCCTGACCGTTGTGACCGGCATCGAGTTCGACCACGCGGAGTACTACACCGACGAAGCGATGTTGCTCGACTGTTTCCGCCGCGTGATCGACCAGACCTCCGAACACATCATCTACTGCAACGAGGACACGCATGCCACCCGCCTGCTGGCCAACCGGTCCGACGCAATCGGCTACAGCGCTGCCAACGGTCCGCGCCTGGGCGTGGTCCCGCTGGGCGTCGCCGCCGGTGCGCATAACTATCTCAACGCCATCGCCACCGTGCTGGTCGGCGAATGGGCCGGGCTCATGCATGAGGAGATCCAGGAGGGCATCAGCCAACGTCGCCTGCCCACCCGTCGCATGGAGTGCGTGAGCACCGCCGGCGGTGTGCGCGTCATTTCCGACTACGCCCATCACCCCACCGAGATTCGTGCCGTGGTCGACACCGTCTGCCCCCCCACCAAGGGACGCCTCCTGGCCGTCTTCCAGCCACACCGCTACAGTCGTACTGCCCGCCTGGGCGCCGATTTCCCCTCTGCGTTCGTGGGTGTGGATGAACTCGTGCTGGTGCCGGTCTATGCCGCCTCGGAGCCGGCCCGTGCCGACGGACGCGTCTGGTCGCTCTATCGCCACTTCCGCGCGGCCGAGGACGTCCCCGTGCCGCTCCTGACGGACACGCTCGAACGGGCGTGGTACCACCTGCAGCGCGTCGCCCGCCCGGGCGATACGGTGCTGGTAATCGGAGCGGGCGATGTCGAGCGCGTGGCGCAGTGGGCCGCCGCTTGCGGGGGGTGCTGGGGCGTGGAGGCTCTGGATACGCCGCCCGATCGTCCCGCCATCCTCGAACCCGCCACGCCGCTGGGCTCGCGCACGACTTTTGGGATCGGCGGGGCCGCGGAGTATTGGGGCCGCATGCGCGACCCCGACCAGCTACGCGAGGTGTTGGAGTGGTGCAACCGCTACGGTATGGATTTTCGCACACTCGGCGGCGGCAGCAACGTACTCGTGGGCGACTGCGGCGTGCCGGGCGTGGTCGTCCGGCTTGACGGTGTGGCGTTCAACATGATCAAGAAGGTCGAGGGTGGAGTAGAGGTGGGGCCCGCCGTCTCCCTGGCTCGCCTCGTGGCCAAGGCGGAAAAGTGCGAATTCGGCGACTTCTCGTTCCTGGAAGGTATCCCCGGAACCGTCGGCGGGGCGCTCGGTATGAATGCCGGAGCGCACGGCGAGAGCGTCTCCGAACGCATCAAGTTGATTCACTGTTTGAACCCCGACGGCACCCCCTGTATAGTCCACGGCCATGATTTGGAAGTAGGCTACCGCACGGGCGGTATGAAGGGGCGGATCGCGATCAAGGCGGTTCTGATACCAGGCGATCGATCGCCCGAGGAGAGCGCACAGAAGCGGGCCGAATTTGCCGAACGACGCGTCTGGATGAAGGGGCTCCAGTCGGCGGGATCGATCTTCAAGAACCCGCCGGACGATCACGCCGGGCGTTTGATTGATGAGGCCGGACTGAAGGGCCTAACCATCGGCGGGGCAACGGTTTCAGAGCGGCACGGCAACCTGATTACGGCCAGCCGCGATGCGACGGCTTCAGACGTGCGGGCGCTCCTCGAAACCGTGCGCGACACCGTCGAGGAACGCTTCGGCGTGCGCCTCGAAACGGAAGTAAAGCTTTGGTAACCATGGGTAGATCTGTAACAGTTCTAAAAGGCGGCGTATCTGAAGAACGCGACGTATCGTTGCGTTCTGGTGCTGCGATTGCGAACGGACTGCGTGAAGCGGGCTACGACGTTACCGAAATCGATGTGACGGAGCGCGCTGTCTCGCTGCCGGAGGGGACGGACGCGGTATTCATTGCCCTGCACGGTGACTTTGGCGAGGACGGCGGCGTACAGGAGCTTCTGGACGGCATGGGCGTGCCCTATACCGGGTCGGGCGTTGCCGCCAGCCGGGCATCGTACGACAAGATCACCACGAAAGAGCGCCTCGTGGCCGCCGGGATTCCAACGCCTGAGTTCAGCGTGTTGCGCGATGGTGAGGTTTCTCCGCTTCCGCTTCCCGTCGTGATCAAGCCTGCCTGCCAGGGGTCGACCATCGGCATCCACTGTGTGCGCGAGCCCGGGGAGTGGGCCGCCGCCTGCGCCGATGCCCGCCGCTACGGCCGCGCAGTGGCCGAGACCTATGTGCCGGGACGCGAACTGACTGTGGGCGTGGTGGGCGACCTGGCCCTCCCGGTCGGCGAGATCATCGCGCCCGATGCGTGGTACGACTATGAAGCGAAGTACACCAGCGGGAAGACGGAGTACATCTTCCCGGCTGATCTTGACGAAGGCGTGGCGCAACGCTGTCGCGAGCTCGCGCTGGATACGTTCCGCGTGATGGAATGCAGCGGTTTTGCGCGCGTGGACTTTCGGCTGCCGGAGAGCGGTGAACCGACCGTGCTTGAGATCAACACGATTCCGGGGTTCACCGAAACCAGTCTTCTGCCCAAGGGCGCCGCGGCGGCCGGAATCGGGTTTGCTGAACTGTGCGCAATGATTGTAGAGTTGGCCGTAACGAACGAGGGTGAAGATGGCGAGGTCTAGATCCAGATTACGATCCCGGAAAAAGACGCCCGTATTGCGCGTGAGTGCGCGTCGTACCCGGAAGAAGAAGACGCGCTATGCCCATATCGCGGGGCTGGCGGCTGTGCCGATCTCGGTTTTGATCGGCGTGTTCCTGCTCTGGCTGTGCATTCGCGAGCTGGGCGCCTTCCTCTATGCCCGCAGCGACGCCTTCGTCATCCGCGATCTGCAGGTCCTGGCCACGAGCCCGCGCACCAAGGCGCTGGTGAAAGACTACACGCAGATCAAGGAAGGTCAGAACATCTTCGGTTTCGATATCGGCGCCGTGCGCGAGTACGTGATGGCCAACTCCCCGAATTTTCATTCCATGACCATCACGCGCTACCTGCCCGACAGGGTGGTCATCAACGTGATCGATCGTACGCCGCTGGCCCGGATCGGACACCGTGGCGGCATGGTGGCCGACAGCGAGGGGTGTGTATTCATCGCGCGCACCGGGACGCGCGGCCTGCCGACGATCAGCGGCTATGACAGCAAGGACCTCGAGCCCGGGATGCAACTCGAAGGCAGTGTGCTGGCCGCTCTGCAAGTGATCGAAGGCTGCGATAGCCGGCAGGTGGACATGCGGCCGCTGGATGTTGATGTTGGCGACCCCGAAAAGCTCGTGCTGAAGATGGAGTACAAGGACCGCAAACGCGAAGTGCCCCTGACCTGGAACGGAATGGGCCAGCAGACTTCCGCATCGCTTCGCAGCCTGTCTGACACGCTGGGATTCATCAAGCAGGCGTTCGACGACCCCAAGGGAGCGCGCCTGTCCTACCTGGATGCCACGATCGACGGACGCCTCTACGGACGGTAAACACCTATGCCTGCATCACCGGTCATTGTTGCGTTGGAGCTGGGCACCGCCAAGGTGATCGCCCTCGTGGGTGAGATGCGTGAAGACGGGCACATCATGATCACCGGTATGGGCGAGCAGCCCTCGCGCGGGATCAGCAAAGGGCTGGTGGTCGACATCGAGGCCGCCGCCGATGCAACCAAAGCTGCCCTGGCTGCCGCCGAGGAGAGTGGCGAGGTTACCATCCGCCAGGTCGTGCTCGCCGTGTCGGGCGGACACGTACGCAGCGACGTCCACCGCGGCGTGGTGCCCGTGCGCGACCGGAGCGAGATCACGCGCCACGACATGCAGTCCGTCATGAATATCGCGAAGGCCGTGAATATGCCCACCGACCGCGAGGTACTCCACACGATTTGCCAGCATTACTGTATCGACGGTCAGCAGCGCGTTGTGACGCCCGAAGGCATGGAAGGCGCGCGCCTCGAGCTGGATATGCTCGTCGTGCACGGACTGCGCTCACCGATGCGCAACGCGATCAAGGCTGTCGAAGACCTGATGATCGATGTGAAGGACGTGATCTACGCAGGCCTGGCATCGGGGCTTTCGGTATTAAGTGTTGAGCAGAAGAAGGGCGGCGTGCTGGTCATCGATATGGGTGCGGGCACAACCGAGTATGTTGCCTATGCCGGTAACGTCATTGCCGCCACGGGCGCGCTCGGTGTAGGCGGCGACCACGTCACGAACGATATCGCGCTCGCGTTCGGCATTCCCGAGCGACAGGCCGAGCGCTGCAAGATCGAACACGGTGGGGCGGTGATACCGGCCGACGTGGAAGGAAAGGTTGCCGTGGCGCCGGGCGTCGGGTTCGGCGGACGCACCATCTCGCGTCAATCCCTGCTGACTGTCATAAATGCCCGTGTCGACGAGACGCTTCGCATGGTGCAGCATCGCCTGGAAGAGGACAAGGTGCCGCCGCACCTGGCCGCGGGCGTGGTACTCGTGGGCGGCTGCGCGCACATGCCGGGCGTGACCGACCTGGCCGCCGAGATATTCAAGATGCCCTGCACCGTCGGGCGCCCGCGTGAAGTCAGCGGCCTGGCGACGGCCACCGAGGGGCCGGAGTACGCCACCTGCACAGGCCTGATCCAATACGCCTGCCGCAAATGGCAGAGCCGCCGCCGCGCCCCGGCTCTGACCGGCTTGATTAAGAACATTCTGAAACGTTGAACCGGTAGGGTACTCACATGGATATACAGGATGGAGAGGATAATGAGAGTTCGAATCCTGCTTGATCCTGTACATCCATGTTTGAGTTCATTCTATGAATAGTAACGACATACTGATCGTCGGAGTGGGGGGCGCCGGGGGGCGTCTCGTGGAGGGGCTGTCCGGCCTCGTGCCGGGGGCACTGCGTACCGCTGTGATCGATACGGACACCGAGGCGTTGGCATCCTCCGGGGCGGTCAGCAAGCTGCAGATCGGATCTCACCTGACCCACGGCAAGGGCACCGGCGGTGATGCCGGGCTGGGCCGCCGTGCGGCAACCGAAGATGCCGAGATGATTCGCGGCTTGCTGACCGATGCCGCCATGGTCCTGGTGCTGACAGGCCTGGGAGGGGGGACGGGCTCGGCGATCACCGTGGACGTGCTCAAGGCTGCCGGATTGGCCGGCATCCCCACGCTCTGCTTTGCGACGCTGCCGTTCGGGTTCGAAAGCAAGGGGCGCGCCGTGCTGGCGCGCCGTGCTGTGCCGGAGATTCGCGAGGCCACCGACGGGCTGATCCTGGTTCCCAACGATAAGCTATTCAAGAGCACCGGCAAGGATGCTGTGAGCGAAGCTTTTCCGAAGGCGGAAGCCGCGCTGGGCACGTGCGTGCTGGCCATCTGGCAGCTGCTCACCAAGCCCGGCTACCTGAACGCGAGCGCATCGGACCTGGCGCAGGTTGCCAAGCCGGAGCGGGGCATCGCCAGCCTGGCTTGGGCCGAGGGACGCGGCCGGTGCCGCGGACAGAGCGCGGCAAAGCAACTCCTTGCCCATCCCATGATCGACGGGGGTGCCATACTGGCCGACTGCAAGTCGGTCCTGGTCAGCATCGTGGCCGGCGACGACCTGACGCTGAAAGACCTGGGCGACATCATGGTGCCGATCAAGGCCGCCTGCGGTGAAGAGACAGATGTTACGATTGGCACGTCGATCGACCCGGAATGGAAGGGCCGCCTGCTGCTGACTCTCATTGCCGCCCGACCCGGTGGCTGGAGCGGTGCCGCGCCGGCGCGGACCGTGGCCGCGCCGACCGAAACAACAACAGACGAGTTTCCGCCCCTGGTCGAGAATCCCAATCCACCATCCCGCACCGGCGTGCAAACAACACTCCAACTCGAACCCGCCGGCCGCGGTCAGTTCGAAGACACCGACCCCACCCTCCAAGATGGCGAAGACCTCGACATCCCCACCTACCAGCGCCGCGGGATCAAGCTTTAGGTGTTGGACAGAGTGGCGGGGTTCGGCATAGACTAATTGAACGATGCCGAATGCCAATACAGAGTATCTCTCGGGGCTGTTGGAGCGGATGGAGCTCTTCACGCCTGCGCAGGTGGTCGAGCTGATCGAGGCGGCACGCAGCTCGGACATGGGTATTACCGAGATCGTGGCGGCCGAGGGCTATGCCCCCGAGGAAGCTTTTCTCGAGAAGCTGGCCGAGGTGCTGCGCCTGCCTTACCTGCGGTTGAACACGCAGGAAATCGATCAGGAAGTGCTCGATCGACTCCCGACGAAGGCGGTCTTCCAGTATCAAGTTATTCCTTTTGAGTTCGAGAACGGGACGCTGCAGGTAGCCACGAACGACCCCCTCAATGCCGGGCTGGTCGATAGCCTGCGCCTGGCCGCCGGAGGACGCGTTAAGCTGGCCCTGAGTCCTTCTACCGACATCGCCAAGGCTGCCAAGAAGTTCTACGGTGTGGGCGCCGAGACGGTCGATCGCATGATGCAGGACGACCGCTTTGAGGTGGCCGAGGAAACGCTGACCAAGGTTGACGTGACCGAGCTCGACCAGGAAGCCTCGATCGTCAAGTTCGTCAACCAGATCATCTGGGAAGCGGTGCAGCAGGGCTCCACGGATATCCATTTCGAACCGATGGAAGATCAGCTCCGCATTCGCTACCGGGTGGACGGGGTGCTTCACCAGACCCCGGTGCCGGCGCGCCTGATCCGGTTCCAGGCTGCCATTATCTCGCGTATCAAGGTGATGGCCAACCTCGACATTGCCGAGAAGCGCCTCCCCATGGATGGCCGTATCGGGCTGCGCGTCCAAGGCGAAGATATCGATATCCGTGTCTCGACCATGCCGACCGTCTACGGCGAAAGCGTCAGCCTGCGTCTCCTGCAGCGGAAGGGCGAGTTCATCGATCTCGAAGACCTGGGGATGACCCCGCGTGACAAGGGGCTCATGGAGAAGATGATCCATCGGCCCAACGGAATCATCCTGGTCACGGGGCCGACCGGATCTGGTAAGTCTACATCACTTTATGCGTTCCTGCACGAGGTCAACAAGATCGACCGGCGCATCCTTACGGCCGAGGAGCCGATCGAGTACGAGATGGGTGGAATCAACCAGGTGCTGGTACGCCCTGATATCGGGTTGAGCTTTGCCCGTACGTTGCGCTCGTTCCTGCGCCAGGACCCCGACATCATCATGGTGGGTGAAATTCGCGACGCGGAAACGGCGGAAATCGCGATCCAGGCCTCGCTGACCGGTCACCTGGTTTTCAGTACGCTGCACACAAACGACTCGGCCGGTTCGTTCACGCGTCTACTCGACATGGGAGTGGAGCCGTTCCTCGTGGCGTCCGCCGTGACCGGTGTCGTTGCGCAGCGCCTCGTGCGCCGCCTCTGTCCCGACTGCCGCAAGGTGCATGTGGCCGACCGCGCGCGCCTGGAGAGGCTGGGCTTCCCGATGGAGAAGCTGTCGACCGGTATTATCTATGAGCCGAGCACGTGCGAGGCCTGTCGTATGACCGGGTTCCGGGGGCGCGGCGGTATCTTCGAGGTGCTGCACGTTACGGAGGGCATCGAGGCGCTCGTTGTGGCACGCAGCTCGGCCCACGACATTAAGGCGAAGTCCATCGAGCAGGGCATGGTGACGCTGCGTGATGACGGCTGGCAGAAAGTGCTCAACGGCTTCACGACGATCGAAGAAGTGCTGCGGGTAACAGAAGAAAACCAGTAACGGATGCCAACTTTCTCATATAGAGCCCGCAAGCGAAGCGGTGAAGCGGTTGAGGGTAGTGTTGATGCCCATGACCGGCGGGCGGCGATGCAGGAGATCGAGCGCCAGGGGCTGGTCCCGGTTTCCGTGCACGAGGGCGCGAGTGCGGCGCCTCGGGGAAAATCGAGAGACAAGAAGAAGGCGGCTCCCACCGTGCGCGGCGTACCCCGCATGCGACGGCGCGACGTGTTGACCTTTACGACCGAGCTGAGCGATCTGCTGGCATCGGGCATGACCCTGGGCAACGCGCTCAACTGTCTTTCCAGCCGCGATGCATCGCACCAGGAAGGGCTGATTATCACCGCGCTCCGCGACGACATCGTCCGCGGGGCCAGTATGTCGGAGGCCCTGGAGAAGCACCCCAAGACCTTCGGGACACTCTACGCGAGCATGATCCGCGCCGGTGAGGCCAGTGGTGCGCTGCACGAGGTGTTGGGGCGCCTGGTGCTGCATTATGAACGAATGCAGGATCTCAAAGACAAGGTCATCATGGCGCTGGTGTATCCGGTGATCGTCCTGTTTATGGGGGTGGGCGTTCTGATCTTCTCGATGGTGGCCGTGGTTCCCAAGTTCAAGAAGATCTTCGATACGCTGGGCAGTCAGCTTCCGTTGCCGACCATGATCCTTATGCGCGTGAGCGAGATTACCATCAAGTATGGCTGGATTATCGCCATCGTGACGACGATCATCGTGGTGCTGCTCTACCGCGCTACGCGATCCGGGCAAGGACAGTTTGTATGGCACCGTATCCTTCTCAGGGCTCCGTTGATCAAGGGCATTGTGGCGTCGTCGGTGTTTGCCAACATGGCCCGTACGCTCGGTACGTTGTTGGGTAACGGGGTGCCCGCCCTGCAGGCGCTGGGGATCGTGGAGCGTACGATGACGAATGTCGTGTTGCGTGCGGAGCTGAAGAACGCGCGCGATCGCGTGACCGACGGTACGACAATCTCCGGGCCGCTGGCGGCCGGCAAGGTATTTCCGCGGATGATGACCGACATGCTCGCGATCGGAGAGCAAACCGGTGACATGCCCAGCGCGCTGGGGCATATCGCGCAGCGCTACGAGAACGAGCTCGACCGCAATGTGAAGATCTTTACGACGGCGCTGGAGCCGATCCTGATCGTGGTGGTAGCGGGATTGGTTGGGTTTATTGCGATAGCGATTGTGATGGCGGTGTTCAGTATGACGCAGGGCTTGGGATAAGGTTCGCTCCGGCCAAGGGGAAGGCCACTTGGCTGGAGGGCGCTCCGGCCAGGGCAAGGGTTCCTCGGCTGGAGAGCGTGGAATACCACGCTCAAAGGCCTTCGGAACCCTTGCCCTGGCCTCCGCTGGGGGTAGAATGGGAGAAGGCCTTCGGAACCCTTGCCCTGGCCTCCGCTGGGGGTAGAATGGGAGAAGGCCTGCGAGACCCTTGCCCTGGCCTCCGCTGGGGGTAGGTGGGTTTCTGAAGATGTTAAAAAAGGAGGGTGTGATGAGAGAAGAGAGACGTGAGCATGGGGTGCATGGGTCGGCGGGTTTTACGCTGATCGAGGTGTTGCTGGTGGTGGCGATCCTGGGGATTTTGGCGACGATTGCGGTGGTGGGTGTTGGCGGTCACATGGACAAGGCCAATACCACGGCGACGCGCGGCAACATTGATGTGATCTGCAAGGCGATTGAGCTCTACCGCATCAACTTCAACAAGATGCCCGGTTCGCTGCAGGACCTGACCCAGGAGACCGAGGACATCGAGGCGCCGCTGCGGGAAATCCCGGTTGATGCCTGGGGCAACGCCTTCCAGTTCAAGCGCGAAGGCAAGTTCCGCTATGTCGTCTCATCCGGCGGGCCGGATGGCAGCCTGGGCTCGGAAGACGATCTGACGAATTAGTCTGGTGACTGACGCTGCACAGGGAAGGTCGACGAGCGCACTCCGCCGCGGCTTCACCTTAATAGAGGTGTTGCTGGTGTTGGTGATTATAGGTGTGGCCGTCACGGTTATGCTGCCGCAGGTGGTGAGCACGTTGCGCGAGCATGAGCTGCGTGGCGCCACGCGCGTGGTGATGTCGGCCGGACGCCATGCCATGAGCCTGGCGGTTCTGTCACAGCGGCAGATGAGCGTGGTCTACAACCTGGACGCATCCACGCTCACCATCCGTGCCGCACCCAAGTCCGAGCGCCTTGACGAGAGTGGCGAAGAAACGGACGTCGCGCCGGAGCCGCAGGACCCCCTGGCCGCCGTTGTCAGCGAGGCGTGGAAGATAGACGATGACGATACCGGTGAATCGCCGGGCGCCGCTGACGGCGCCTACGAGGGTGCACAGGCGATCGTGGATGAAGAGGTGGTCCACGAGTTCAACCGTATCATCTTGAGCTTCATCGAGGTCGAAGGGGAGGATGGCTACCGGGCGGAAGACGGCTCACACACCATCATCTACTACACCAACGGCCGCTGCACCCCGCACACGGTCGGCATCGAAGACAACGAAGGCGCCACCGCCACCATAGAAATCGACGCCCTCTCATCGGCGCGAGTGCTGAAGGACTAGGGAAGACATTTTGACAGGATTAACAGGATTAACGGGATGGCAGCGGCCTTCGGCCGCTGCCAGGGCTATTCGCCGATGCCTGGCGGAGCCGGGCAATCCTGTCCATCCTGTCAATCCTGTCAAAACAAGGCGGCTCAACCGCGCCGGCTTCTCGCTGATTGAGGTGGTGTTTGCGGCGGCGATATTGGGGGTGTCGTTGGGGGTGTTGCTGACGGCGGCGAGCAAATGTCTGCTCGTTCTGTCGATCGCTACCCACTACCAGGAAGCCCAGCTCGTACGTAGCCAGGCCGAGGTCGAGTATCCGTTGATCGTGACGAACGAGCTGGAGGAGCTGGAAGTGACGCTGATGACGCTCGACAACGGTATGACGTTCGAGCGCGTGGTGGAAGAAGAGGACGAGGACGAAGACGACCTGTATGTCGTAACCACGCGTGTCGGATGGAGCGCGCGCGGGGCGGACCGTGTGGACGAGGTCGTGCAGTATGTTTATCACGAGGATGAAGACGATGAGTGAGCTCCGGCCAAGAGGAAGGCCACTTGGCTGGACCGGTTCGGAATACCGAACCGCTAAGGCCTGCGTGACCTTCCCCTTGGCCTCCGCTGGGGGTAGAGATAGAACTCGCGGCTTCACGCTCCTGGAAGTGCTCGTGGCGGTTACCATTCTTGCGGCGATTACGGGTATTACGCTGATGGCGTTCCAGGTGGTGTCGACGGCCTGGCGCAAGGGCATGATGCTCAGCGATAGCCTGCACCACGGCGATTTCGTGATGGATCAACTCGTGCTGGGCTTGCGGTCGGCCTACATGCCCGACTCGGCGGTGGGGCAGGAGAAGTATGGATTTTCGATCGAGGACAACGGGGAGTCCCCCAGCTCCAGCGACATGGTGACATGGGTGAAGCTCGGCGCTGCGCTGGTGGGACGCGACAGCCGTGACCTGGAGAACCCGGAGGCGCCCCATCGGGTCGAGTTCTTCGTAGGGGAAGACGAAGAGGGCGAGGCCGCCGCGGCCATTCGCGCCTGGAGCCTGTTGGGACAACCGGAAGATTTCGACCCCGAGGACATAGAACCCCGTTTCATTGCCCGCCGTATTGTTGGTTTCAACTGTCGCATGCAGGACCCCGAGGCCGACATGGAAGAGAAAATCGAGTGGATCGATGAGTGGGAAGATACCAACCGGTTGCCGTATTCCGTCGAAGTGACGCTTTGGATGAATCCGATCGATGAGGATGAAGACCCGATTGAGTTGAAACGCGTCGTGCAGGTTCCACTCGCCCCGCTCTCATGGGGACGCAGTACGTCGGCGCAGCCGTCGAAGTCTGACAAGGATTCCTCAAGAGAGAGAAAACTGAAATCGAACCCCGGTTCAGGAAGCAGCAGTGGCGGCAACGCGGCGCCGCCCGCGGTGGACAAGGCTAAATGAGCAGAGAAGGCACACGACAGAAGAAGAGCTTCGCTCTCGTTGTAGGGCCGCACCGCGTGCGGCCAGCGCCACGCGGTGGCGCCCTACACATGAAGCAGGACTTCTCGGTACAGAACGGCTCGGCCCTGATGCTCGTGCTGTGGAGTGTCGCGCTGATGGCGGTGTTGATCGGCGGGTTCGCCTTCGACTCACACGTCGAGGGACGCATTACCTATTACTATCGCAACCGGACGAAGGCCGACTACCTGGCCAAGTCGGGCATCGAAGTGGCCCGCATGCTCATGATCAAACAGAAAGAAGTCGGCGAGATGGGCGAGGGCGAGGAGCCCGAAGAAGACGATCGCTGGCATGATGCGGCCAAGCGTCTCAGCCAGGGATTGGCGGTGCGCGGACTGGTCGAGGAGCTGGGTGACGGGGAGATCCTGCTCTATATTGTTCCTGAACCGGCGCGCCGCAACGTGAATCAGCTCAAGGAGGAGGACTGGGAGCGGATGCTCGAGGTCTCCAACGTTCCCGAGGATTTCTGGCCCGAGATTATCGAGTCGCTCCAGGATTGGATCGACACCGACGACGAGCCCCGCACGGACGGGGCGGAAACAGAGGATTATTATACGACACTGGACTCGCCTTACATGGCTAAAAACGGTCCACTGGACACGGTTGGCGAACTTCTCCTTGTAAAGGGTTTCAGCCGGGCGATACTATTTGGTGGCCCGCTCGATGAGATTGAGGACGAAGAGGGTGAGCCATGGATGGTGACGGGCATTGAGGACCTGCTGACGACATACGGCGACGGCAAGGTCAACATCAACGCGGCGTCACAGCGGGTGCTGATGACCCTGCCGGAAGTCGATGAACTGATTGCGGGCGCGATTATTGAAGAGCGTGAAGGAGCGCTCCTTGAGGAGGGCTCTGACGAGGACACCTCCTTCAAGAGTACGAGCGACATGTTGGCGCGGATCCCTGATCTGACGTCGGAGGTAACGCCCTTCATAACGGTGGATTCGAGCATATATCGCATTACGAGCATCGGTCGGGTTGGCGGGGTGGAGCGCCGGATATGGTGCATTGCCGAGCGTGAGCAGGGCGCTTTGCGTTTTTTGAGGTGGCGAGAGGAGTAACGTGGCCAGGGGACGGGCAACAGGTTTTGTGCTGGAGGGTGATCGCCTTGAGTGGGCCGTGCTGGTCCAGGGCGGCGATCGTCTTCGCCGCGTCGACCAGGGCATGGAAGTCCTGTCTCTCGACGAGGAAGCGCTCGATCCCGAGGCCGCGCACGCGGCTGCGGTCGAGCATATCCGGTCAGCCTGTGGGGCCGTCAAAGGCGATACGGCGCTGGGCCTTCCCTCCACCGAGGTGCTGCTGCGCGTGGTTGATCTGCCCGCCGTGGAAGACGATGAGCTGGCCGAAATGGTCGAACTGCAGGCGGACAAGTTCTCGCCTTTCCCGATCGAGACGATGGCCGTATCGCACGAGGTCCTTGATCGCTCCGAGGATCAATGCCGCGTGCTCGTAGCTGCCGCGCGGGACGAGGCGGTTGATGCGCACGCCAGATTGCTGGTTGAAGCGGGCCTGCGTCCGACAGGAATCGATAGCTGTGCCCTCGGCTGGTGGCGGCTGCTTCAGGATGAGGGTAACGTTCCGGCCGAAGGCCGCGCGGCATTGGTTGTTATCGCCGGGGCTACGGCCGAGCTAATCATTGTGCAGGACGCCGTACCGCTGGTATTCCGCTCCCTTGATCTTGGCTCCGATACTGTGCCCGCGGAGCGGGTCGCAGATATCGGGCAGGAGCTGAGGCATACGCTGATCACGGTCGAACTGGAACACGGTAGCCAGCCGTGCGGGGTCGTGCTCTGGGCCTGCGAAGACCAGCTCGCCGCGATCGAGAATGCACTGCAAGCGGAGGGTGTCGGCGACATCACGTCGCATGCGCTCGACGGCCTGCCGCCGGTATGCGAAGGCATTGCGAGGCGCCTGGTTACGGGGGGGGGAATCGACCTGACCCCGCAGGCGTGGCTGGATGCGGATACATCGGCGCGCCATCGCCGGCAGATGCTCGGCGGCTTGGCCGGCGTGCTGGGCGTATGGTTGCTCTGCATGATCGGGCTTGTGGCGCTGTTTGGCTGGCGCAAAGGGTCCATCAGCCGGCTTCAGGCCAGGCGCAAGACCTGGGAAGCTCCCGCCATGGCGGTGCGCGAACTGCGCCGACGGGTTCTCATGATCGACCGCTACACCGACATGTCGCACTCCGCGCTGGAGTGTCTGCGCGAAATCAGCGGCATCCAACCCGAAGGTGTGGACCTCGTCTCGTTCACGTACACCAAGGGCGATACGATTCGCGTGGTGGGGCAGGCGGGTGAGCGTAGCCGGATCTACGGCTTTAAAGAGGCCCTGGATACATCCGGGTTCTTCCCGCAGGTTGAACTCGGTACGCAGATCCAGGACCGCCGCCGTCGCCATTGGAACTTCGACATGGTCCTGACGTTGCCGCAGGGGGAGGAGTCGTCATGAAGATCACCTCCCGCGAATTGACACTTGGTATGATCACCCTGACCGTGGGGCTGTTCGGCGGCACGCTCCTGCTGGCCCGTCCGCGCCTGGCCGAGTGGCAGCGCCTCCAGAAGGTACAGGCGCGGCTCGAGGACGAAATCGATCGCGATGGCGGCCTGGTCGAGAAGCGTGAGGAGTGGGAAGCGCGATTCGACGAGTTGAGCGAGGCCATGCCGCAGTACGGCACGAAGATGAAGACCGATATCCTGTGGCTGTCGACGATCGACTCCGTCGCCCGGAAACACGGGCTGGAAATTCGCCGCATCGAAGCAGGGGAAGAACGGCAGCAGGGCGACGTGTACGAGTTGCCGATTGAGTGCAACGAATGGGAGGGCAGCCTTGACTCCCTGGTCCATTTCCTCTTTGATTTGCAGTCGCGCGGTGCTATGTTGGATGTTCGCTTTCTGCATATAAAACCGAAGGCCGGAAAAGTGCTGCGGGGCCGTTTTTCCCTCTCCTGTGCTTACACGCGCGGGGACGAGACTGCTGCCGCAGACGGCTCGGAGTGATGATGATGGATCTGCTTGTAACAAGGAATCGCAACGGGCTGATGGGACTCTTCGTGGCGGCGCTCCTGCTGCTGCCGAGCTCGGTCCTGTGGGGTCAGTCCAATCCGGGTGGCCGCGATCTCCTCTATAGCCTGAAGTTCAACCAGGCCACACTGGATATCGTGCTCAACGACTACAGCCAGAAAACCAATCGGACACTGTTGATGGGGCCGAAGGTCCCGAAGACCATGATCACCCTGCGCAGCCAGGGCGGACTGACGCTGGACGAGTATCTCCAGGCCACCGAGGCCATCCTCGCCATGCATGGCATCGGTCTTGTGAAGGTGGGCGACAAGTTTGTGAAGGTGGTGCCGATCGCCGAGGCGCGCCAGGAAGCCATGCGGATCGGGGAGCAGGAGTTTGAGATCATCCTCGACGAGGAAGGCAATCCGGTCACCAACCTGACGGGCAAGATCCTGGAACAGTTTGTTGGACTAAACGAGACCGACGAGCTGGTCAGCCAGCTCATTACGCTCAAGCACATCGGCATGGCCGAGGCCAAGGCCGCGGTTGATCCGCTCAAGCATACGTACGGGCAGATTCACACGTTTGAGACCATGAACAGCCTGCTCGTGACGGATACGGCCGCGAACATCAACCGGATCATGAAGATCCTGCAGTACATCGACCAACCGATCGAGGCCCGCGAAGAGCCACACGTTATCGCCATCAAGTTCAGTAAGGCCAGCGAGATTAAGAGCAAGCTCGAGGAGCTGATCGCCGATTCGCAGGAGGACCAGAAGAAGGCCGTTGCCGTCCGCAAGACCTCCGGCAGTCCGGGCACGGTCAAGAGGACCCCTGCCGGTGTTATACGCGCGCGCACGGTCCCGACAGCGCCGGCCCAGCCCGCAGTCACCGAGGAGATCGTGGCGCAGGCTGAGCGTGGGATCATTCGCGGCAAGGTCAAGATCGTGGCCGACGACCGCACCAATATCCTGATCATCATCACGCGCCCGGAGAACATGAAGTACTTCGAGAAGATCGTGCAGGTCCTCGACGTGGAGACCTCGCCGGATGTGGTTGTGCGTGTGATCCGTCTTGAGTTTGCCGAAGCCAAGGATGTCGGCTCCATGCTGAACGACCTGATTGGCGCGGCCAAGGAGGAAGTCCCCGCGGCCGGCGGAAAGAAGCCCGTGGCTGGAGAAGGCAGCACGGCCCTGCGCAATGTCAAGAAGACGACCGCGACCGCGACCGTAAGTGCCGAAGGGAGGTCGAAGGTTGGCGAACTCTCCAAGGATAATATCAAGATCCTGGCCGACGAACGCACGAATGCCCTGATCATCATGGCCAGCAAGGCCGACCTGGTAACGATCGAAGAGATCATTGGCGACATGGACATGATGCTCTCACAGGTGCTCGTCGAAGCGGTGGTGCTCGAGGTGAACCTGGGTGACACCTTCGAATCCGGGTTCGACTGGTTACAGCGTTCGATCATCGCCTACAACCAGGACGAGTTCGGCTCGCGTTCGCCGATCGCTTCCTTCGCCGGCTCTGGTGGCGGGGGAGACATGGCACCCAGCGACAGCCTCTCCTTTTCCGAGATCAGCAAGTTTCCGAGCGATCCGATGTCCGGTCTGACATACTACATGACCTTCTTCGATCTGAACCTGGACATGGTGTTGCGGCTGGTCTCGACCGATTCGCGTACAAAGATCCTCCAGTCGCCCGTGATCCTGACGACCGACAACAAGGACGCCACCATTGACGTTTCTACCGAACGCTATTTCTACAAGGGCAAGAAATATGTTGGCGGTGGGGACAACCCCTTCTACGAAGACGATGTCGAGACGAAGAAGGTTGGCGTGTCCCTGACGGTCACCCCGCGTATCAATGCCAAGAAGTTCGTTGTCATGGAGATCGCGCAGCAGATCGACAACGTCTCCGGCGTCCAGACTATCAACGATACCGACTGGCCAATCATCACGAGCCGCAAACTGGAGGCGGATATTGCGGTTGGCAGCGGCGATACCATTGTACTGGGCGGGCTGGTCGTCAACCAGACCGTCAACACGGAGAGCAAGGTGCCCTTGCTGGGCGATATTCCGCTGCTGGGGCGTCTGTTCAAGTCGCAGCGCGACGAGAATGCGCGCAACGAAGTGATCGTGTTCATCACACCTTACGTACTCAACACGCCCGAGGAGATGGAGGACGATGCACGTCGCCGCGCCGATGCGGCCAGCATCGAGGGTATGTGGGAGCGCGGGTGGTCGAACAGCCGCCTGGCCGAGCCGAACGAAGCCGACCGCAAGGCGGCCGCCGAGGCCGCGAAGGAGGCCAAGCGGCGCCAGAAGGAAATGGCGAAGGAGGCGAAGCGTCGCGCGAAGGAGAAGCCCAAGGATAACCTGAGCGGGCTGCATCCCGAGATTGCTGATTTTGTGTCCCGCGAGAACAAGCGGTGGGACAAGATTCTGGACAAGGTGGACAAGGAGATAGAGGAAGAGACCCTTAGTCCGTGAAAAAACCCTCTGCTTGGGTGTTGACACCCCGGAGCGGCTTCCTGTATGTTTCCCGGTCTTTTGGTGGGAAGGATTTGGACATGAAGAGTTTTGTGGCAAAAGACCCTGGGCCGGACCGCGCATGGCTGCTCGTTGACGTGGCCGATAAGCCGCTTGGCCGGGTCGCTGTTAAGATTGCGGATGCACTGCGTGGTAAGGACAAACCGACCTATACCCCGCACGTGGATACGGGCGATTTCGTAGTGGTTGTCAATGCCGATAAGGTAAAGCTTACCGGCAATAAAGATGACAAAAAGATCTATCACCGCTACTCCGGTTGGCGCGGTGGTTTGAAGGAAGTTAAGGCTTCCGTGATGCGCGAGCGGCATCCTGACCGTATGATTCGGTTGGCCGTCCGCGGCATGTTGCCCAAGAATACGCTGAGCCGTCATGCGGCGCGGCGCCTCAAAGTCTATGCGGGACCCGAACACCCGCATGAAGCTCAGAACCCCCAGCAGGTGGATTGGTTCTCTAAAGAAGATCAGGAGTAGCACGTGGCTGAGCAAGCAAACAAAAGCGCCGCAACTGGCCGCAGGAAGACCGCAGTAGCACGGGCCGAATTGGTTCCGGGCAGTGGATCGTGGAAAGTCAACAAGCGCGAGCTGAAGGAGTACTTTCCCAGTGAAGCGATGCGCACGTACATCGAACAGCCGCTTCAGATCACCAACACGGTTGAAAAGTACGACGTTATCGCACGCCTCAAGGGCGGCGGTATCAGCGGTCAGGCCGGCGCACTGCGCCACGCCGTGGCCAGGGCTCTCGCAGCGGACGATCCTTCGCTGCGCGAGGTGCTCAAGAACAGTGGATGCCTCACGCGTGACGCTCGCATGAAGGAACGGAAGAAAGCCGGTCAGCCGGGCGCGCGCAAGCGCTTCCAGTTCTCGAAGCGCTAATGGGGTTGCTTCAACAACTGGGCCGGAAGCTCCGGGGCAAGAAGCCGGCAGCTTCCGCAGCCCCTTCGTCTTCGTCTTCGCAGAGCGCCTCCGGGCGTGGTGCGTCTTCACGCCGTCGCAAGCCGTCTCAGCGCTCCCAGGGCCATGGCGACAGTTGGGTACCCGGTGACGAGCGGAAAGGTGGATCAGACCGACCGGGCGGAGACAAACGTCGCTCCCCGCGTTCGGGTTCCCCGCCTCGCGGTGATCGCCGTGACCGTCCGGCGCGTCCGGACCGCCGTGACCGCCCCCCACAAGAGGGTCAGGGCCGTCGTCGTCGCCCGCCGCGCTCGGACAGAGCTCCGGATGTTGTGCCGCAGCCCGTGGTCGACAATACGCCGTGGGATCCGTCCTCGTTCCAGGTGCCGCCCGAAGAGGGTAAGACCCGTTTTCACGACATCAACCTGCCCGAAGAGTTGATGCATGCAATCTGCGACCTGGGTTTCCAGTATTGCACCCCTGTCCAGGCCGAGGTATTCACCAAGGCACGCCAGGGCGAGAACATCAGCGGCCGTGCCCAGACCGGTACCGGCAAGACCGCGGCTTTCCTTATCACGATCATGGCCGATTTTCTCCGCAACCCGGTACAGGGCGAGCGGAAGAACGGGACGCCGCGCGCATTGGTGATTGCCCCGACGCGTGAGCTGGTGATCCAGATTGCCAAGGACGCCGTTGGACTCGGCAAGTACACCGGGATTCGCTGTGAAGCGGTGTATGGCGGTATGGACTACGACAAGCAACGACGCCAGCTCAATGCGGGGTTCGTGGATATCATCGCCGCGACGCCGGGTCGTCTGCTCGACTACGCGTCGAAACGGGTGATTGACCTGAGCAGAGTCGAAATGATGGTGATCGACGAAGCCGATCGCATGCTGGATATGGGCTTCATTCCGGATGTGCGGCGCATCATTGGTCAGACCCCCCGTAAGGAACAGCGGCGCACCATGTTATTCAGCGCGACGTTGACCGACGACGTCAAACAACTCGCCTCACAGTGGATGAGCGATCCGGTTGAAGTGGAGATCGAGCCCGATCAGGTCGCAACGGAGACGGTTGAACAGATTGTCTACAGCGTCACATCGCGCGATAAGTTTCCCCTGCTGATGAACCTGCTGAAGGATCCGTCGTTCAGGCGGGTGCTCATCTTCGGGAACCGGCGTGATCGTACCAAGCGCCTCACCGACCGGCTGAAGCGTGAACGAATCTCCTGTGATTTGCTTTCGGGTGCCGTCGAGCAGCGTCGTCGGTTGAACATTCTCGAGGACTTCCGGTCCGGGCGTACCCGCGTACTGGTGGCAACCGATGTGGCGGGGCGGGGGATCCATATTGACGACGTGACGCACGTCATCAACTACGAGTTCCCGTATGAGCCGGAAGACTACGTCCATCGCATCGGTCGCACCGGCCGCGTCGGTACGGAGGGTACGGCCATCTCCTTCGCCTGCGAGGATGAATCCTTCATCATCCCCGATATCGAGGCGTACATCGGCCGCGAGCTGCCCTGTCGCGTTCCGGATGAGTCGCTCCTCCCTCCGCGGCGGTAGGTCCGGCAGCCTCGCCGGCACACCCGTCATGGCGCGTTGCGCCCCTTCATTTTTGCTAGCCTTTCCCCGTCTGATAGGGGATAGTCTCAGTTTTGTCTTTTTCTCAAAGGAAAAGGCCGAGAGTTGGTTTATGGGAACTGCGTGGACAGAGACTGATGGCGGCATCACTGCGCCGGCCGGTTTTACGGCCGGGGCCGTGAATTGCGGCATCCGGAGCGAGAAGCCGGACGTGGCATTGCTGCTGTCGGATCGGGACGCGGCGCTGGCTGGTACGTTTACGTCCAACCGGCTCGCGGCGGCCCCGGTCGCGCTGTGCCGGGAGCGGGTCGCTCTTGGCGTGGGGCGGGCCGTCATCGTCAACAGCGGCAACGCCAATGCCGCCACCGGCGCCCAGGGACGGCAGGATGCCGACCGGATGGCCATTCTGACGGCCGAGGCCGTAGGCCTTTCCGCCGAGGCCGTTTGCGTCTGTTCGACCGGGACCATCGGCGTCCCCATGCCGATGGCGAAGCTGGAAGCCGGAATCAAGGCCGCGGCCGGTGCGCTCTCCGAAGATGGCGGTGCGGCCGCTGCCCGGGCGATTATGACCACCGATCTCGTGCCCAAGGAGATCGCTCTGGAACTTACCATTGATGGCAAACCGGTACGGATTGGCGGTATGGCCAAGGGCTCCGGCATGATCGATCCCAACATGGCCACCATGCTGGCCTACCTGGCTACGGACGCCGCCGTCGAAACCGCCGCCCTGCAGGACATGCTGCGCGAAGCCGTCCAGGATAGCTTTAACCGGATTACCGTAGACGGTGACGAGAGCACAAACGATACCGTGCTCTTCCTTGCCAATGGTGCGGCAGGGAACACGCCGCTGCAGACGAACCACCCGGACTGGGCCCTGTTCGTGAAGGCCGTGCGCGAGGTGTGTGGCCGGCTGGCCCGAATGATTGTGACGGACGGCGAAGGCGCGACGAAGTTCGTGACCGTGACTGTGCAGGGCGCCGCGAGTGACGGCGAGGCGCGGCAGGCGGCGCGGGCGATCGCCAATTCGCTGCTCGTGAAGACCTCGTGGTTCGGGTGTGATCCCAACTGGGGTCGGATCTACGACGCGGTGGGCTATGCCGGCGTGCAGGTCGATCCCGATACGATTGAAATCAAGCTGGACGACTGCGTTGCAGTCAGTAACGGCCTCGTGGCCGGTCAGACGGACCTCACGTCGCTCGAAGCCGTGCTCAAGCAGGACGAGTTCACGGTCCTGGTGGACCTGCATGTCGGGAGCGGCAGCGACACGGTCTATACCTGCGATTGCAGCTACGAGTACGTAAGGATCAACTCGGAGTATACGACGTAAAATGGTTGAGGAAGCCACACAGAAAGCACGCGTGCTGATCGAGGCCCTGCCGTATATACAGGCGTTCAGGGATGCCTGGGTAGTGGTGAAATTCGGCGGCAGCGCGATGGAGGATGCGGCCACGATCGAGGGCGTGTTGCAGGACATCGTCTTCATGGAGTGCGTCGGCATGCGGCCCATCATTGTGCATGGCGGCGGCAAGGCGATTTCGCGCGGGATGGCGGCGCACGGCATCCAGGCCCAGTTTATCAAGGGGCTGCGGGTGACCTGCGAGAAAACCATTGAGATTGTGGAGAAGGTTATCAAGGGCGAAGTCAACCCGCGGATCGTGGACACGATCAATGCACTGGGTGGGCGTGCCGAAGCCCTGCATGGCGACGACGTCCTGCATGTGACCAGGAAGCAGGAAACCGATCCTGACACCGGCGAGGTAGTGGACTGGGGTTTTGTAGGCGAGCCCGGTGAGGTGGAGGAAGGACCTATCCGCGCCATCGTGGAGCGGGGCGTTATTCCGGTCATCACGCCGTTGGGCAAGGGCGCGGACGGCAAGGTGCACAACGTCAACGCGGACGTCGCGGCAGCGGCCATCGCGAAGGCGCTGTCGGTACGCAAGCTCGTCTTCCTGTCCGACGTGCCCGGGCTGTTGCGCGATCCGAACGATGCGGACTCATTGATCGAGACGCTCCCCGCTTCGGAGCTCGAGCGACTGATCGAGGAAGGCGTCATTGGCGGAGGGATGTTGCCGAAATGCAGCAGTGGCGTGGAGGCCCTGCATGCGGGCGTGCGCAAGGTGCACATGGTGGATGGACGAGTGAAACACTCGTTATTGCTTGAAATCTTTACACAACAAGGTATTGGAACCGAGATCGTATCGACCGAATAGGACGAGGGAAGGACAGAGGGGAATGCTATGAGCAAGACCGACGAGATCAAGACACTGTTTAACGAGTACGTGATGCCGACGTACAGCCCAACACTGGTATTGGAGAAGGGGCGCGGCACCAAGGTGTGGGACGCGGACGGAAAGGTGTACCTGGACTTCATCGCCGGTATTTCCGTCAACAACGTGGGGCACTGCCATCCGCGGGTCGTGGACGCCATCAAGCGCCAGGCCGAGGAGCTGATGCACGTCTCCAACCTCTACTACACCGAGAACCAGGCCCGGCTGGCCTGGCGGCTGTCACGGCTCTCGCTGGACGGTAAGGTGTTCTTCTGCAACTCCGGCGCCGAGGCCAACGAAGGTCTGATCAAGCTGGCGCGGTTATGGGGACACGAGAACGAGAAGTACGAAATCATCTCGATGACCGGTTCGTTCCACGGTCGCACGTTGGCCACGGCAGCGATGACAGGCCAGGAGAAGATCCAGGAGGGCTTTGACCCGATGCCCGAGGGATTCTTCCCGGCGGACTTCAACGACCTGGATTGCGTGCGGGCCATGATCACCGACAACACCGCGGCCATCATCGTTGAAGCCGTACAGGGCGAAGGCGGTGTGGTACCGGCTGATGAGGCATTCTTCAAGGGGATCCGGGAGCTCTGCGATGAGCACGGGCTCCTGATGCTGTGCGACGAAGTGCAGTGCGGCCTGGGCCGGACAGGTAGCTGGTTTGGCTACCAGGCCTACGGCGTAACGCCCGATGCGTTCTCACTGGCCAAGTCGCTGGGCAGCGGCTACCCGATCGGCGCCGTTGTGGCAGGACCGAAGCTGGCCGATATCTTCAGCCCGGGCAAGCATGCCTCCACCTTCGGCGGTACCCCACTGGCCTGTGCGGCCGCGTTGGCAACGCTGGATGTGATCGAGGAAGAGGATCTCGTCTCGAAGTCCACCAACTCGGGCGCCAAGTTCCAGGCCGCCCTCCAGCAGCTGGTCGGCCGGTATGAGCATGTCAGCGCAGTCCGGGGCCGAGGCCTGATGCTTGGCCTGGTGCTTGACCAGGAAGCCGCACCTGTGACGGAAATTCTCCAGGACATGGGTCTGCTCGCGCTGGCCACCGCCGGCGACGTAATCCGGTTCCTGCCGCCGCTCAACGTCAAGGAAGCCGAGCTTGAGGAAGCCGTCGAGATGATCGACGAGGCGCTCGAGATCTGGCACGATGACCTGAACGCCGCCGCCGAAGCCATCGCCGAAGCCGCCGGTGCGGTGGAAGAAGCACCCGCCGAGGAAGAGGCGCCGGCTGAAGAGGAAGCCGAAGCCGAGGAAGAAGCCCCTGCGGAAGAAGAAGCCGCAGAAGAGGCTGCCGAAGAAGTTGAAGAGGAAGAAAAAGCCGAGTAGCCGCACTAAGCATCTGGGTAAGAACATGAAACTGGAAGACCTGAAGGGACAGAAGGTGGGGTTGTGTGTATCGGGCGGGCTGGACAGCCGCACCGTCGCGCGCAAGTTCAAGGACTGTGGCGTCGATGTTTTGTGTTTCACGGCCGACCTGGCTCAGCCGGACGAAGACGATATCGCCGATGTCGCGACCAAGATGGCGCCGTGTGGTGTCGAGACGGTCATCGTCGATCTCAAGGAGCAGATGGCGGAAGCCTGCTTCACGATGATCAAGGCCCAGGCCATGTACGATGGCGGCTACTGGAACTCCACCGGCATCGCCCGGGCGGTTACAGTCAAAGGCCTGGTCGAGGAAATGCAGCAAGCCGGTTGCAGCGTGCTGGCGCATGGTGCGACCGGACGGGGCAACGACCAGATGCGGTTCGAGCGCTACACCAATGTGTTGGCGCCCGAGATGCAAGTCTACGCCCCCTGGCGGGATGCCGGTTTGCTCGAGGAATTCCCCGGTCGGCTTGAGATGGTCGACTATCTGAAGGGCAAGGGTATCGAAGCCTTCCCCGGCGGCGAGAAGCGGTATTCTACTGACGCGAACCTGGCAGGTCTCTCGCATGAGGCCGAGGATCTGGAGAGTCTCGAAACGCCGGCCACGATTGTTGAGCCGACCATGGGCGTGTGGCCCGACCAGGCGCCGGATGAGGCTGAGAATGTCGAGGTACGGTTTGAGAAGGGCAGGGCGGTTGCTCTGAACGGAATCAGCATGGAGCCCCTCGAGCTGGTGCGGGAAGCCAACAAGATTGCCGGGCGCAACGGCGTGGGCTTCAAGAACGCGCTTGAGAATCGGATCATCGGCACCAAGAGCCGGGGCGTCTACGAGGCCCCGGGCATGGAGCTGCTGGGCAGCACGCTGGCGATGGTGTACCAGGCCACAATGGAGCGGCGCTCCCTGGGTCTGTTCCAGACACTCTCAAAGCTCGTCGCCGACCAAGTCTACGACGGCCGGTACTACGATCCCTCGACCAGCGCCGCACTGGCGGCGATTGACGTGCTCGCGAGCGCGGCAACGGGTACGGTCAACGTGGCGCTCTACAAGGGCAACATCCTGTTCAACAGCCTGACGGCTTGTCCCGCATCTCTCTACAACGAGGCGGACGCCTCCATGGAAGCCAGCGACGGCCTCAACCCGGTCAGCTCCCAAGGCTTCGCCGAGATCCAAAGCGTAGAAGCCCGCGCCCTGGCACATGCCAACCAGGTTCGGAAGTAGCGTACAGCGCCGGGAGCGGAGGATCAGGGGTATCCTCTGAGGCCTAGCAGATCAAGCGAAGCGAAGCTATGCTCCAGCCCAGAGGGTACCCCTGATCCGGAGCGGGTTGGCTTGCCATCCGTAGCTCGCCTTCTTGCAGGATTGTGTGCCCTCCTTCGCCAAGGCTTCGGAGGGCATCCTTCGCTCTTGCTTTGCTGCGAGCGAAGGATGGTGGCGAGACCCAGAATTGAACTGGGGACACGTGGATTTTCAGTCCACTGCTCTACCAACTGAGCTATCTCGCCATGGCAGAAACGGCTGGCAATGTATCGCGGTCGGGTGCCGGAATCAATCCCTTTTTACGCTGTCTTCTGATCGTTCGGCCGGGAACGTTTCTCATGCATCAGGTGACGTATGCCTTGCACGGGATGGTGCAGGAGCATGCGGGGGCCGGCGTAGCGCATGACCTGCGTGACGCGATCGCGCATGTCGGGTCTGTAGCAGTGGACGGGACACTGCTTGCAGGTTGGCTTGTCCTCGCCGTACGGACAGCGTTCCAGTCGCTCAAGCGCATAGGTCAGCAGCTCGGAGCAGTTGTCGCAGAGCGGGTTCTTGTGTTCCTGCCCCCTGCAGAACAGGTGGATCATGGAGCGGAGGGTCTCCTTTTCCTTCTCGAGACTCATAGGCGATCAGAACCACCGTTTGCGCTTGAAGAAGACGATCATCCCGAGGGCCGAGGCAATCATTATGCCCCACACCATGGCATAGCCGAAGCGCCACTTCAGCTCCGGCATTGCCTCAAAGTTCATTCCGTAGATCCCGGCGATGAATGTAAGTGGCATGAATATGGTCGCGATGACAGTCAGCACGCGCATCACCTGGTTCATCCGGTTGCTGACGATGGTCATGTAGATGTCGAGCGTACCGGAGAGCATGTCGCGCAACGAGTCCAGGTTGTCGATGATCTGGATCGTGTGGCCGTACACATCGCGCAGATAAGGCGCGAGTTTGGCGTCGATCAGCTTGCTCTCGGCCGACTGCAGGTTGCCGACCAGCTCGCGCAGCGGCCACAGGCACTTGCGCAGGTAGACCATCTCGCGCTTAAGTTGATGAATCTCGGTCAGTGTCTCGGGGCGGGCCTTGGCCGTCACGGCATCGTGCAAGGCTTCGATCCGGTCGCCTAGCGCTTCCAGAACGGCGAAATAGTTGTCGACGATGGAGTCGATCAGAGAATAGGCGAGGTAGTCGCAGCCCATGTTGCGGATGCGGCCCGCGGAGGAGCGGATACGTTCGCGAACCCGGTCGAAGACGTCGTCCTCGACCTCTTGGAACGTGATCACGTAGTTGGGGCCAAGGACGAGGCTGACCTGCTCGGCCACAACGCCATCGTCGTCCTCAGGGCGGTAGAGCATCTTCAGGGCCATGAAGATGTAGTCCCCGTGGTCCTCCAGCTTTGGCCGCTGACCGGTGTTGGCAATGTCTTCGACAACGAGGGGATGCAGATCGAACATATCGCCGATCTCCTGGAGCAGGTCGGTGTCGTGGAGCCCGACAACATTGATCCAGGTGACGGTCGACTTGCCCGCATAGGCTTGGCACGCGTCGGCAGAAGGGAGGACCTCTTCGTTCAGCTCTTCGGCATTGTAGTCGATAACGCTGATCTGCACCTGCTCGACCCGCTGGTTGCCGAGATAGACGACGGTACCCGGCGGTAGCCCGGCCACTCCGGAGTGTTTCTTTAGAAGGCTGTCCATAACGTATCTCCTCTATCGGCGCAGTCTGGCACAGGGGTGATTGGAAGGGCGAGGGGAAATTTCCGGCTTTCAGGCGGTATTCGGTGCTTGGCGCACGGCGCCGCCACGGAGCACTTGCAGGAAGTCTGTCCCCTCGGATGCCAGGACGATGGCCGTCGTGGGTAGGCCTTCGGTGGAGGACAGGAGCTGCTCGTAGTAGTCGACATACTCCGTGTCTGTGTCGACGTCCTCTGCGGGAGCGTGCATGCCCACGAACACCAGGTCTGCATCCTTCGATGATGCCCGTATGGCCGGGAAGACGGCATCGGCGGGAGCGCGGACGACTTCCGGAATGACCTCCATGCGCTGGCCCTTAGCCAGCGCTTCCAGTCTGTGGCGGGCTTTATCTGCGGTGCTATCCGTTGTTGCCACAGTCTTAACGGTGATGGTTGCACGCGACCACCGCCCACCGCGTTTGAGCAGAAGTGCCAGCGCGAGCATCAGGCCGATGTTCTCGCGTTCTCCACGCCACCAGATATCGATGCGCTCGCGGTGTTGTTCCTCCTCCTCCTGGGCCTCTCCGTCGCGTACCAGGATCAGGTTTCTGCGCATCCGGTACACGAGTTGGATGAGCCGCGCAAAGCGCGCAAAGGTCTCGTCCTTGCCCGTTTCGCCCAGCAAGATGGTGTTGGGTACAATGGAGCCAAAGCCGTAGGCCCGTATCAGGGACTCCGCGCCCGTAATCACATCGTCCGCCGGCAGCACTTTTGCCAAGGCACCAACGTTGCGTTTGAGCACGTAGTTGCGGATGGATTCGGAGAGGCCCTGTTCCTTCTCGGCTGACCAGAGATCGGTCGGAATCACCGTGGCAACGGTCAAACAGCCCTCGCCATGGCCAATGGCGCTTGCCAAGTCGATCAGGTGCCATCGTGTTGTCGGCGCGCCGCTCAGCACCAGGATATTCGGTCGCCATGATCGCGGGTGCGCCTTCATGGTCGCCAGCCGCTGGATGGCCTGCCGCGCGACAAGCATGAGCAGACCATAGCGCATGTCGCCCCACTGCACCGTGAGGCTGCGTCGCTTCATCACAAAGAAAATGAGCCCTGAAACCGCCATGGCTGCAAAGGTGGCCCCGGTGTTGATCATGAGCATGACGGCCGCACAGGCCGCCGCCCCGAACAGGGATACGCCGGGGGGGATCTTCAGGGTGGGATGCCACGAGGGGCTGCCGATGAGCCCTTCCAATCCGGCCGAAAGATTCAGCAGACCGTACGAGGTAAGGAAGAACATGGTCAGAATAGGAGCAATCAGGTTCAGATCGCCCATCCAGATGGCCGTTATGGCCACGGCCAGGGCGATCAGCGTCGCGATACGCGGATCGCCGCCCTTCCCGAAGCCGCGGCCAATAAACCGGGGCAGCACACCATCGCGCGCCAGGGCCTGCAGTGTTCGAGGCGCACCGAGGAGGGTCCCGACAGCGCTGGAGAGCGCAGCGGCCCAGACCCCTGCCACGATCAAGCTTCCCCAGCGCGCTACGCTATGGACGATGAAGGTGTTCGTCAGGAGCATGGTCTTGTCCTTGACAACCGCTGTCAGGAAGATGGGGATCGTCATGTAGATGATGTACCCGGAGGTGACCGCGGCAATCGTCCCCAGCGGCAATGATTTGGACGGGTTTTTGAGATCCCCGGACATGGCAATGCCGGATTCGATACCCGTAACAGCGGGAAAGAAAACCGCAAACACAATCCAGAATCCTCGTTTCGCTGGTATCGACGTAATCTCCGGGGGGATCACCTCGGTCGGGGCGCCGCCGACAAAGAAGGAGACCAGGGACGCGGCTACGAGCGCCAGGACCAGGAATTGGGTTCGAAGCGCCAGGTCGGCAGAGAAATAGGTCAGGACGCCCAGCGACAGCAGCGTAACCGTGGCGACCATGGGGACTGATGCAATAGGGAAGACACTGGTGAAGGCCTCGGAGAAGCCGATTACATAGAACGCAATACCCAGCGTCTGGGCCAGAAAGAGCGGAACCCCGATAGCCGTTCCCGCCTCAACACCGAGTGATCGGGAGATGATGTAGTAGGACCCGCCGCCGCCGACCTTCATGTTCGTTGCCAGGGCGGCCAGGGCCAGCGCGGTGAGAAACGTGATGCTGCAGGCCATCGTCACGATGAGCAGCGTGGCCGGCAACCCGACGTTGCCCAGTACCCACCCGAACCGGAGGTACATCACGACGCCCAGGATGGTCAGGATACTGGGAGTAAAGACCCCTTTGAACGTGCCGAACTGATATCCGGTCCGTGTCTTCGGTTTCCCTTTATCTTCCTTTTCCGCCATGTGTCGCGACCCCTATTTTCCTATTTCCTCCAAAAGCTCGGGAGCAAGACGATGAGTACCGTATAGAGCTCCAAACGGCCAAGAAGCATCAGTAGCGTCAGGAACGCTTTGCCCAACGCGGGAATCGAGCTGTAGTTCTGAACGGCACCCACGCCCCCCAGTCCCGGTCCGATATTCCCGAGCGTGGCAATGACAGACGTCAGGGCGGTTTGCAGGTCCGGGGTGAAGAACGTCATCACCAGCGTGCCGGCCGCAAACACCAGGATGAAGACGATGAAGAAGCCGGAGATGTGGGAGATGACGTCCTGGGGCACCGGTGCGCTTCCGATCTTCACTTTCACCACCGCCTGTGGCTGCATGAACAGGCGTATCTCGCGCAGCACCTTCTTAAGGAGGACAAAGACGCGGATGTTCTTGATGCCGCCACCGGTCGAGCCGGCGCAGCCGCCGACAAACATCAACAGCACGAGAACCACCTTGGATGCGCCCGGCCATTGGTCGAAGTCCTCGGTGCAGAACCCGGTTGTCGTCATGATGGAGGTCGATTGGAAAAAGGCCGTGCGCACGGCTTGTCCGAATGAAGGATAAACGCTGCGGTAGATGTTGATGATGATCACGACGGTCGCGGTAAGCCAAGTGCCCACGTAGAATCGGAACTCGGGATCGCGAAAATAGCACAGCGGCTTCCCGCGAAGCGCCCGGAAGTTCAGAGAGAAGTTAACCCCCGCCAGGAACATGAACACGATGATAACCGTCTCGATATAGACACTGTTGTAGGCTGCCACGCTGGCCGTCCGCGTGGAGAACCCGCCGGTGGCCATGGTGGCAAAGGCGTGGCAGAAGGCGTCGAACCAATCCATGCCGCCCAACCGAAGCAGGACGGCTTCGGCAACACAGAAGAACACATAGACCCCCCACAGGAGCTTGGCCGTGGTGGCGATACGGGGTGTCAGGCGATCCTTGGATGGCCCGGGCATTTCGGCACGGTATATCTGCATGCCGCCTACGCCCAGGAAGGGGAGAATGGCCACACAGAGCACCAGCACACCCATGCCGCCAAAGAAGTGCGTCATGGCGCGCCAGAACAGAACGCCGCGTGGTACGGACTCAAGGTCAGTCAGCACGGAGGCGCCGGTGGTCGTGAAGCCCGACATCGTCTCGAATACGGCGGCGACCGGGTCGGCAATGACACCTGTCAGCACGAAGGGCAGGGCGCCGAAGAGGGCCGCGGCAAGCCAGCCAAACGTCACAATGCCAAAACCGTCGCGGCGGGACAGATCCACCTTGCCCCGCGTCATGAGAAACGCCACCAGCCCCACGGCGGTCACAATGCCGGCCGATACGAGCATCCCGAGGCGGGCCGACCACGGGTCGGCGTAGAGCCAGGACACACCGGCACAGAGACCGATGGCCAAGCCGATCACGGTTAGCATGATGGCAACAAGATGTAGCACGGGTCGGGCGTTCATGGTTGAGTTTTAGATATGGCATTGCCCGCCGGCGCACCCCTGCGTGCTTTTCGCGGGTGCGGACCTCGGTCTTTAAACATGCCTTGGACGCGACCGACGTCCTCGGGCAGGGCAAACATTATGAGTTGGTCTCCTTGCTGTATTTCGAGGTCTCCGGTCGGGACGTGAATGCTGGCGTCCCGCAGCACGGTCACGATCAGGCATTCACCCGGCATCTTAAGTTTTCTGATGGGCTTGCCGGCCCAGCGATGCCCCTCCCGCACGACCACATGCAGGAGTTCACCCGGCGCCTTGTGCAGACACACCGCCGCCCGCACGTGTTTCCCTCGTACAAAATGCAGAATCGCGTTGATCATGGAGAGGTGAGGGCTCACGACCCTGCTGAGCAGGCCGAGGGTCCGGACAATTGGCACGTACTCGGGTTTCAACACCAGCGCGACCGTGAAGACAGCGCCCAGCTTGTGGGCCAGCAGGCAACTGATGATGTTGAACTCCTCATCACCGGTGATGGCGACAAACGCCGTATCGGGGCCGACGCCGGCGCCTTTCAGCAGCTCCTGGTCCGAGGCGTCACCGTGCAGGACCAACGTCTTGTGCAATACATCGGAGCATTCCCCGGCACGAGTGGCATCCCGCTCAATCAACACCGCCGGGACCGACTCGGCCTCCAACCGCTGCACCAGGCCCAGCCCCAGCCCCCCTCCCCCGGCGATCACGCTCTTGTCGAATGCATGTCGACCGGGATAGGCCCAGTCAAGCAACTGATGCAGGTCCTTGGACTGCACGGCAACATAGAGATCGTCATCGGCCTCGAACGACGTATCGCCGCGCGGCAGGAATACCGTTTCACCCCGCATGGCAACGATGAACCGCACCCGCGCCATGAGCCCTGTCTCGTCATCGCCGCCGGTAGGCGAACCCAGGGCCTCCTGCTTATCACCAGTGCGGTCGGTAGATCCGCGACGTGGCAGGCCTAAATCTGCAACGGCACCGCCAAGAAGCGGGCTGTCGGAGCGCACTTTGATGCGCGCCATCACCACTCGTCCGTCGAGAAGATCAATCGATTCGAGCAAACCGGGGTTGTGAAGAATCTTGAACAGCTCTTCGGCCGCCTCCTTGTTCTGGCTAACCACGCAATCGACACCCAGTTGCTTGTAGTCGAGCAGCGACGATTTCAGCAGGGCCGGGTTCACAACGCGGGCGACCGTGTCCTTGACCCCGGCCACGCGCGCACAGTGACAGGCCAGGATATTGACTTCATCCGAGTCCGTGACAGCAATCAGCAGGTCAGCCTTGCCCAGCTCGGCTTGCTCCAGGACATCCGGCGAAGAACCAGATCCCGTAACGGTCATCACATCGAGATGGGCGTCAAGAACGGCGAGCGGTTCCGGGTCGCGGTCCACCACGACGACCTCGTGCGACATCTCACACAGCATTGTAGCCAGATGTCGTCCGGAGTTTCCCGCGCCAACAATCAGTATTCTCATCCCCTATGGTCCTTCCAGGCAGTCTCACGTGCCCCGTTCTGATTCATGATGCACCGACAAGAGGTGCACGGGACCGAACTGCCCAGACACTGTACCACAGCGACGGCGATATGCAACAAACGCACCACGACATCAGGCGAGCAATTCATTGCTTCTCCAGGCCAAATTCGGTAGACAAGAGCCACGTATGATTACCTATCTGGATGGAACGATTGCTGAGAAGCAGCCGACGCGGCTGGTGATGGATGTGGGTGGGGTGGGGTATGAGGTGTTTATTCCGCTCTGTACGTACGACCGGTTGCCGGCCATGGGCGAGCGCTGCAAGGTGTTGACGCACGACCATGTGCGCGAGGAGTCGCGCCAGCTTTTCGGGTTCATGAGCGAGGATGAGCGCGACACGTTCCGGCTGCTGTTGGGCATCAGTGGGATCGGACCCAAGATCGCTCTCAGCGCTCTCAGCGGGCTCTCCGCGCGCGAGCTGAAGGCGGCCGTGGTGGAGGGGGATATCAAGCGGCTCAGCTCTATCTCCGGCGTGGGCAAACGTACCGCCGAACGGATGGTCGTGGAGCTGCGCAGTCGCATCAAGCCCGGCGAGGCGCTTGAAGCCGTGGCAGGCGGCGACCCTCAGTCGCCCGACAACATCCGTCTGCGCGATACCGTGCTGGCGCTGATCGCCCTCGGCTACCAACAGGACGCCGCGCGCAAGATGGCGACACAGGCGCTCAAGGGCGGCGATGACCTGGGCGTGGAAGAGCTCATCAAGCGGGCACTGGGAGGACGATAAGCGTGAATGATGAGCGAACACTGGGAAACCTGAATACGCGCGACAACGATTTCGAGCTGAGCGTGCGCCCGACCCGTTTCGAAGACTTCGCCGGCCAGGAGAAGGTCAAGGAGCGCCTGGAGCTGGCGGTCGACGCGGCACGGCAACGGGAAGATGTCCTCGACCATGTGCTCCTGTCAGGACCCCCGGGCCTCGGCAAGACCACGCTGGCCTACATCATCGCCGAGGCGATGGGCAGCGCGATCAAGGTGACTTCAGGACCGATCATCGACAAGCCCGGCGACCTCGCCGGACTGCTCACCAACCTGGAGCGTGGCGACGTACTCTTCATCGACGAAATCCATCGCATGCAGAAAACGGTCGAGGAGTATCTCTATGCGGCGATGGAGGACTTCGTGCTCGATATCATGATCGACCAGGGGCCCAACGCCCGCTCGGTTCGCATCGAGCTGCCTCGTTTTACGCTCATAGGGGCGACCACCCGCAGCGGCCTGATCTCCTCGCCTTTGCGCTCGCGTTTTGGCATCACGGATCGACTGGACTATTACGACGCGGCCAACCTGCAGCATATCGTGGAGCGCACGGCTCGGATCTTGAACATCGAAGTGGAGCCGGAGGGATCGCTGGAGATCGCGCGCCGCTCGCGCGGCACCCCACGCATCACGAACAACCTGCTGCGCCGCGTACGCGACTATGCCCAGGTGCGTGCCGATAATCGCATTACGCAGCAGGTGGCCGACAAGGCGCTGGCGATGCTCGATATTGATGCGCAGGGGCTGGACGACATGGACAAGCGCATCCTGGAGACCATCATTCACAAGTTCTCCGGCGGCCCGGTGGGCCTCAACTCGCTCGCGGTCTCGGTTGGCGAGGAAGCCGACACGATCGAGGATGTCTACGAGCCCTACCTGATTATGGAGGGCTACCTCAAGCGAACGGCCCAGGGCCGCGTGGCAACCGATCTCTGCTACGACCGCCTGGGACTGAAACCGAACCAAGCACAACAACGGCTTCTGTAATCAGTTTTGGCGTTTCCTCCGGATTCAACTTATGTCCTGGTGCGTATTACATGTGAAGCCCCGTTGCGAGAAGAAGATCGCGCAGTGTTGTTGTGCCCTCGGGATCGAGAACTATCTTCCCCTCCGTTCCGAAACCAAGATCTACCAGCGCCGCAAGGTGACGGTCGATAAACCGATCTTCCCCGGCTACGTCTTCGCCTCGTTCGACAGGCAGCAGCGTCTCAGCCTGTTGAAGACCAACCAAATCGTCCGCTTCCTGGAGACGGATGACGAGACACACCTGGTTCACGAACTGGAACAGGTTCGCAAAGCGCTGGACGTGGATCCGTCACTGGGTGCAGATGCCGCGCTCAAGAAGGGCACCGCCGTCCGCATCACGGGTGGACCGTTCATGGGTGTCGAGGGCTGGGTTGAGGAGCTTCGCGGCCAGAGCAAGGTCTGCCTCAGCGTCGACATGATCGGCCAGGCCATCGTCGTAGAAGTCGCGCGCGAGTACCTCGAACCGATCGATGTCTGATCGGGGAAGGGGAAGCCTCTATTCTTTGCGTTCTCTGCGTTCCTTCGCGGCTAATTCCTACCATTCCAGCGTCAGGCCATCATACGAGACGAAGCAGCTCTCAGGCAGCTTGGCCTGCGTCTCCTCGTGATCGAGGTCGTGGCAGAGGTGAATGATGTATGATTTCCCGGCCCCGATCTGCTTCAGCAGGGCGACACTGTCTTCCAGCGTGAGATGGGTCAGGTGTGGCCGTAGGCGCAGGGCATCGAGGATCATGATATCGATCCCGCGAAAGGCATCGATTGCCGCCTCTGACATCGCCGAGCAGTCCGGCACGTAGCCCAGCGAACGTCCGTCGGCATCAAAGCGGAACCCCAGAATCGTATTGTGTCCGTGCTCCACCTCGACCGGTGTGACTAACACATCGCCGATGTTGAACGGGGCATCGATGGTGTTGAAGGTGATGCGAGGACGGTAGAAGCCCACGACGTGCTCGGTGCCGATGTAATTGAAGATGCGTTGCAGGTCTGCCAGCGTGCCGGCGTCCGCGTAGGCCGGAATGATCTCATCCTGGATCGTGTTGAACCGGCGGATGTCGTCGAACCCGAAGATGTGGTCGGCGTGCGAGTGGGTGAAGCAGACCGCATCGATACGGGGCAGGCGGTGCTCGATCGCCTGCTCGCGGAAATCGGGCGGGGTGTCCACGAGCACGTACTTCCCGCCCGCCTCAAGATAGAGGCTGGTGCGCCGCCGCCGGTTGTGCGGATCCGCAGAGGCGCAGACCGGACAGTGGCATCCAATAATAGGGATGCCCGCCGAGGTGCCGGTGCCGAGAAAGATCGCTTTCATGGGAAGCTATGGTGCTGAGTTTGGGTGGGGAGGACAAGAATCTTCGACGCCAACCAGAAGGATTTCCAACACCCAACATCCAACAAGGAATGTCCAACTTCCAAGTGCGAGCAGTGAGCGACTGGGATGACTCACGGGCTCGACATTCGCTTCTCTCGCTCACTTGGGAGTTCGGAGCTCCTTGTTGGCTGTTGGACGTTGAGTTGAGGGCTTTCACTTCAGCAATAGGCAATAAACAAGGCCGGACATATGTCCGGCCTTGTCGTGTTTGAGCTGTGTCTGCGCTCTACTTAGTGAGCCACGCCACCAGGTTGCTGATCTGATCACCGTAGGCCACGATCACACCCGAGAACACCACGCTGACCATCGTCATCAGCTTGATCAGGATGTTCAGACTCGGACCGGAGGTGTCCTTGAACGGATCGCCAACGGTGTCGCCCACCACGCCGGCCTTGTGCGGCTCGGAGCCCTTGCCGGTGAGCGGGGTCGCCTGGTGCTCGTCTTCGGGATGATAGGTCTTCTCATCCTTCTCGATCGACTTCTTGGCGTTGTCCCATGCGCCACCTGAGTTGTTGAGCATGCAGGCCAGCGAGAAGCCGGTGGTCAATCCACCGACCAGCAGACCGATCACGCCCGCCACACCCAGGATGATGCCCACGGCCACCGGAACGACGATGGCGAGGATGCTGGGAACCAGCATCTCTTTCTGTGCGCCCTTCGTGGAGATCGCCACGCAGTTGGCGTAATCCGGCGTGCCGGTGCCTTCCATGATGCCCGGGATTTCGCGGAACTGGCGACGCACTTCGTTCACCATGGCGCCGGCGGCGCGGCCGACGGCCTTCATCGTCATCGCGCAGAATACAAAGGCCATCATGCCGCCGATAAAGATGCCGCACAGGAGCTGCGGATTCATGACCGACAGATCGTAGGCCAGAACGAAGTCCGACATTCCGGCCGTGGCGGTCTTGACGACCCGCGAAACCCCCTCGATACCGGTCGCGTCCATGACGCCCTGGTACTTATCGGTCACAAACAGGACCTCGCCGATCTGCTTGGCGCCGGCGATGAGAGCTTCGTCGACGTTGGCCAACTTCATCAGCCAGATGCGGATCTCTTCGAGGTAAGCGGCCAGCAGCGCCATGGCCGTCAGCGCGGCCGAGCCAATCGCAAAGCCCTTGCCGATGGCGGCGGTGGTGTTGCCCAGCATATCCAGGGCATCGGTCCTGTGGCGCACGTCTTCACCCATGCCGGACATTTCGGCGTTACCGCCGGCGTTGTCGGCGATCGGTCCGTAGGCATCCGTGGCCAGGGAGAATCCGAGGGTGGAAAGCATCCCGACGGCAGCAAAGCCGACGCCGTAAAGCCCCATCGCGAAATCGGTAAACCCACCGGCGAAGCCGAACGCGGCGAGGATGCCGAGTACGATGGTCAGGGTGGAGAGTCCTGTAGAGAACATTCCGACGGCGAGCCCGTCGATAATGGTCGTTGCCGCCCCCATCTTGGCCTGTTCGGCAATGCCCTGCGTGGGCTTGTAGGCATCAGACGTGTAGTACTCGGTCAACAGGCCGATGACGCAACCGGCGACCAGGCCGGCGCAGACGGAGCCGAAGATACCCCAGGTCACGATGCCCATGGCGGCCAGAATTGCGACCACAACGGCGATCGCGCCCGTGCTGAACCACAGCGGTGTGGTCAGGGCTTTCATCAGGGTTTTCATGTCCGACTTGTCGCCGCAGCGAACCATCAGGCAGCCGATGATGGAGAGAATGATGCCGATGCCGGCCACGATCATCGGGGCCATCACGGCGTTGACGCCATGCAGCGGATTCTCGACGCCGCTCGCGAGCATCATCGGTAGCGCGGCGCCCAGGGCCGCGGTGGCGAGGATCGAGCCGCAGTAGGACTCGTAGAGGTCGGCGCCCATGCCGGCCACATCGCCGACGTTGTCACCGACGTTATCGGCGATGGTTGCCGGGTTGCGCGGATCGTCTTCCGGAATACCGGCTTCGACCTTACCCACCAGGTCGGCGCCCACATCGGCCGCCTTGGTGTAGATGCCGCCGCCCACACGGGCGAAGAGGGCCTGGGTCGAAGCGCCCATGCCGAAGGTCAGCATGGTGGTGGTGATTTCAACGTACTTCTGGCTGACACCCATGCCGGCGTGGACGAGGTCGATGCCGAGGAAATGCAGGCCATTGGCCATGTTGTCGGCCGTGTAGACGAGCTTATCGAGAATGATGTACCACAGGCAGATATCGAGCAGACCGAAGCCGACCACCACCAGGCCCATGACGGCGCCGGAGCGGAAGGCGACCTGCAGGCCGCGATTAAGCGATTCGGCGGCGCCCTGCGCGGTACGCGCCGAGGCGTTGGTGGCCGTCTTCATGCCCAGGAAGCCGCACAGACCGGAGAAGAATCCTCCCGTCAGGAAGGCCACCGGCACAAACGGATTCTGGATGCCCATCTTCGCGAGTACGGCGAAGACGATCAGCAGCACCACGAAGACGATGCCGACGACCTTGTACTGCGCGTACAGGTAGGCGTAGGCGCCATCACGCACGTGCTGCGCGATTTCCTTCATTCTGTCCGAGCCTTCACTCGACCCCATCATCTTCTTATAGAAGAAGAAAGCGAAACCCAGCGACAGCAATGACGCAATGGGTGCAATCCACCACAGCAGTTCTACCTTATCCACGATATGTCCTTTCGGAGCTGTGCCGCCTCTCACACGGCCCTGTTACCCAGTACCTGCCAGCCTTAGCAGGCAACACGAGAACGAGCCTGCAAGATAGCCGAGTGGCAGGGCGGGATCAATCAGAAACGGAGATGGGGCTGATATACGGGCCCTTTTCGGGATCAGTCCTTCGTCGTGCGAACGTATTCCCCGCCCCAATCCTCCGGCGGGGGATCGTCGCGGTAGCCCGTGATCCGGATGCGGAGGGTGTTGCTGGGGCCATCGTCGGGATCGATCCCGAGCGCCTCGGCCAGCGTGTCGAGGGCGTCTTCCCAGCGCCGCTCCCAGTGGAGATGCAGCGCCTCGGTATAGAGTGATGCAACCTTCCTGGTGTCATCGCTGATGGTCCCGCGTTTTCCCAGGAGCTCGTAGACAGTGACCGGCTTGGACTTGCCCTGCACCACGATCTTGTCGAGGAAGCGCACCTCGATCACGTCCGCGGCCGCCTTGGCCGTGGCCTCGCCGATCAGAATGGAGGTGCCGTACTCCTTGTTGGTTGGCTCGAGCCGTGAGGCAAAGTTCACCGTATCGCCCATGACGGTGTAGGAGAAGCGCATGTCGGATCCCATGTTGCCCGCCGTCACTGTCCCGGTGTTGATTCCCATTCGCACGTGCAGCTCATGACCGAACTCCTTCTTGAGTTCAGGACGGAGCTGCGCCAGGCGCTCCTGCTGTTCGATCGCGGCGAGACAGGCCTGGGCGGCATGATCATCGGCCCGGAAAGGCACGCCCCATTCCGCCATCACGGCATCGCCCTCGTACTTGTCGACGTAACCGCCATGCCCAAGGATGATATCGGTCATGGGCGTCAGGTAGCGGTTGAGCAGGTCGGTCATCCGGTCGGGTTCCATTTGCTCGGAGATGGTGGTGAATCCGGCCACATCCGAGAAGAAAACCGTTGCCTCGGTTCGTTCGCCGCGCAGCGAGAAGCTCTCCGGGTTGGCCTCGAGGTAGCGCAGCACATCCCGGGACACCATCGTGCCGAACATGTTGCGCACCCGTTGCTTCTGCTGTTCCTCCTGCCAGAACCTGATCATGGTCAGGACCGGGTATATGAGGAGCGTGGAGAGCATGGTCCATGCCGGCACAAAGACCATCTGCCGGTGTGCGAGCAACACGACGGCGGTGGCCATCGAGAGGCCGAGGGTCAACAGCGTCAGCAGGAAGGACAACCACGAACATCCCCGCGAGATCAGGAACGTCATGAACAGGCCGACCACCAGGATGGCCATAAACTGGGCGCCGTCCATCCAGTTGGGCTCGCTCAGTGCATCGCCGGCGAGAATGTTGTCGACCATGGTTGCGTGTACCTCGACGCCCGGGAAGAGGCGGGCCAGCGGCGTGGCACGCAGATCGCGCAGACCGATGGCGGACGTGCCCACGAACACAATCTTGTTGCTCAGAACGCTCGAATCAACGGTTCCATCGAGAAGATCGGCGGCCGAGTAGCTGGGGAACGACGACGCCAGGCCGGTGCGCGGATTCTCATGAACGGTGCGGTAGTTGACCACCAGCCTGCCCGACTTGGTGCAGGGGATCAGCACATCGCGCAGCCGCAGTTGCACCACACCACCGTCGTCATACTCAATCATGCTCTGGCTGAGACCCCGGTCCAGTCGAACCGCCTCCAGCGCGAGCGAGGGGTATATGCGCTGTGGACCGAATGCCCAGATTAGCGGGTTCTTGCGCACCACATTGTCCGCGTCCACCGAGGCATTGAAGAACGCGGTCTCGGCGGACTTGCGCAGAATAGGGATGGGAACGGTAATGTCTTTGGCCTGTGTCAGGTACTCGTTGATGTTCACGCCCGCCGTACCCCGCAGGAAGAGGCGTGATCCATCATAGAGCGGATCGGAGTCGTCCGGGGCCTCGGCAACCATGGTGGGCGAGGCATGCATGAAGCATCCCAGGATCGTCTTGCCGCCCGACAGGGCTTGAGCGAGGAGACGGTCGTAGTCCGTCATATCCGCAGGAAGCCCCTTGACCTCGACAAGCAGGTTCAGGTTGCGCTGAAGGTCGATGCGAAGCTGTTCAGGCGACGTCCGGTCGGGTTCCGCAAAGACCACGTCGTAGGCCACCACCGATGGACTGCCGCTGAGAATGCGCTCGGTCAGTCGTGCGGTCAGGTAGCGCGGCCACGGCCACTGGCCCAGCTCCTCCAGGCTCTTCTCGTCAAGGTCGACGATGGCCACCCGTCCGGATTTCGGTTGCTCATGCACCTGCCGCAGCAGCGCATCGTAGAGTTTGTCAGACACCGCATCGACCACGTCGAGCCCGAGAACGAAGATGACCAGGCAGAGCAGCGTGATGACAGAGCCAATGGTCCACACCAGCGGAATGTGTCTCAGGACTCGCCGGCTGAATATCCTACGCCATCCCATGCTGTTCCCGAACGTAAATTACTGTGGGGTTTGGGGGGTATCAAAGTCAGTCGCGAAAATGCCATCGACATCGGCTTCTGGGAACGTCAATTGGAACCAGCCGAAGGCGCCGGTGATCTCGCCGTCATCTCCAGCCAGCATGCCGTTGATGCTCTCGGAGTCGGGACTTGTGGATGAATACCCCGGCATAGTGAGATCGTGGCCACTTGTCGTGCCGTCAAATGAGCCGTCCAACTGCACGTCGCCATTGGCGTCGAAGGACAGTGAGCTGCCTCCGTCGTCGTTGTCCATATAGAAACTGCCGCTCCAGTACGGTAGAGCGCTCTCGCCGATCTCCAAGTCGATATCGCAATCGCCCACGAGTCCCACGAGCTCTCCGGCGTGCAAGACTGTCGCGGCGGCATCGCCCTGACCGGTTAGGAAGTAGTAACCCCCTTCGGTGACAATGGTCTCAAAATCACCGCCGTCGATGGCGGTGTAGTCATCAAAGGCATAGCTCTCCAGCTCGTCATCGACCTCCCAGCGTCCCCAGACCCAGTGATCATGGATGCTTCTGCCCATTTCAATGAATCTTCGGCGAGGTCTTTCGGGCTCCTCCTCTTCTTCTTCCTCTTCTTCCTCCTCTTCCTCTTCCTCAGGCGGGGGTGGCGGAGGAGGTGGCTCCAGCCCCGGCGGCGGCGGAGGACCGGGTGGGGGTGTGGCACCTGCCTTGGGAATAAAGCTGGATAGCCAGGCAAGCAGGTCTCCTCCCGGGGGACCGTCATCTTCGAAACCGAGCTGCACGATCCCGAGACCTGTCTCTACGGCATTCAGGAATCGGGACAACAGATCGGGAGGCAGCTCAAGCACCTGTATCTTCTTGCCCTTGCGCAGGAGGACCATTTTGCGTGACTCGTCTATCAGAATCTCTGCGCCTCCGCCCCCCTTTTTGCGCCCGAAGCGGAAGACAGACCATCTGCCGCTGCCGGAGGGCAGCTCGGAGCTCTCCACGCTGACTTCTTCTTCGCCCTGGAGCGTGATAACGTAAATGTCCTCTTCGTCGGGCAGTATCTTGAAGCCGACGTCGCAGCCGCGGATGCCGATGGTGGCCATACGCGTCTTAACCTTGAACCGCTTCGGGTTCAGCTTCGTGATCTTGTCGGTGACCACCCGGAAGAGCCCTTTCGTGATACCCAGCTTAGCGCGGTTGCGCGACTTGTTCTTGGGGTCATAGACGTATTCGTCGATCACCAGTTCACTCTTCTCCCCTTGGGAGACAAGCGAATCGTCCACGAACATGATCTGAAGCTTGCTGCCTTCCGCCGTGTTGATCCGGTCGAGAGGGAAGATGGGGCTGTGAATCGCGAGCGCACGGCGTGTGCCTGCCTGGTCAACCGCCGCCGCGGTTCCCTCCAGCGCCACCACCTCGCCGGCCGGGTCCACCGCCGCTACCGCTACTCCCACGAGCGCAATGCTCAACAACACGGCGAGGCCGAGCATTCTGCGCCTGTTCCCCTGAACCTTGATGTGGGGGAATTCCGCATTCCGCACTTGTCCGCCGTAGCCTCGGCGAAGGCGGATTCCGCATTCCGCATTTCTCATCAGAACCTCCCCCACAGACCCACCATGGTCACGCTGCGTTCATAGTCATACAGGTCAAATGTGGATTCGCTCTCCGTGTACTGTTGCTTCACTTCAATCCCGGTGTTTCTGAACAGTCTCAGCCGGGCCTTGGCGTTAAGTGACCAGATCTTGTCCGCGCGATCTTCTGGCGCCAGCGTTTCACGCGCATCGTAGTCGTTGCGGGTGTAGCGAGCCGATGCATACAGACGCAGGCGCTTCCAGGTGAGGGTTGTGCCCGTGACCCCGGAAAGACCACTGTAGGCAAAAACGGGTTCATCGGCATCCTTGTCGGCAAGGCGCAGCCCGGCGTAGACCGAAGCATGGTCGGTCAGCATCAGGCGAGCGGTCTGTTCGATCCCTATATATAGCCCGTCGTAGACATCACGCGTGTCATAATCACGCTGTTCTATCTGCAGTGCCGAAATCCAGTACAGGCTGCGCCCGCCCGGCTTAAACGTGAGCAGGTAGGCTGGTTGTAGCCCAATCGTGTCGACGAGCGGGTCTGACCCCAACCAGATGCGCCCCGTATACAGATTGCCCTTGAAGAGACTTCTCTTTGTGGCCCGCTTGACGCCAAACGCCACCTTTGCAAAGCGGGTGTCCTCCTCTTCCTTATCCAGCCAGTTTTCGTAGTAGTTCAGGTCTGTGGTCCACCCCCAGCCCCCGGAGCGCCCGAAGTCATAGAGCATTTCTATCGTGGCGGCTGCATAGGCTCCGCTCGCGTCAATGGGTTGAGACTCGGGTGCTACGGAGAGCTCGGTGAAAACGGTTGAGCCCACGGTGAGTGGCGAGACGGCGATGTCGTCATCTCTGGGGCCTACGTTCACATTGTCGTCTGAGATGGCGCCTGCATCAAAGCGCGTCGAGATGTGGAATCGTTTGTCCATGCGGTCGAGTTTGCTCAATTGTTCTCTGACATTGCCTGCCACAGCGGCGGGCGGATCCTGCGCCAGCACGTGCTCGTAGTGGCGGCGCGCGACATCGTGTCGGCCCGACAGTGCGCAGATTCGCGCAAGCTCCAGGCTTGCGCGATGATTGCCCGGCGAGGCCTGCAGAGCGCGCTCAAAGGCGAGTTCGGCCCGGGCCAGGTCGTTACGCTTTTCGGCAAGCATCCCGATGACGAAGTTGAGTTGCGGCACACGCGGGTGTTCGCGCATCAGGTCCAGCAGAACACCCCAGGCCCGATCGAGTTCCTGTCGTGAAAGCGGGTCCGGCTGCTGGGCGGTGCCGCGCGCAAACGTCTCAACGTAGGCGGCCTGAGTTTCGGTCAGCAGTGCCATGACCGCTTCCCGTTTGCCCTCTCTCAGGGCCACCTGCAGCGCCGTTTCGCCTTCCTCGTTGCGGAACGCGTCTTCAGCTTGGGCGATCATCGTGAACGCCAGGACCATTGTGCCGACAAGCACCAACCAACTGCGCATCATCATCCTTTCCGCCCCTCGCACGAAGCAGATTCCAGTCACGCGACATATTTAAGATAGCATAACCGTGTCCCAAGCGAGCCCAAGAAGTCAAGGAATCAGAGGCAGGAAGAAAGTCAGGAAGAAAGGGTTGAGGCTTCCGCGCTGACGCAGTAGAGTGGAGCCGAAAGGGGGTGTGTCATGGATATCCTTGTGGTTCGGACATTCTTCATGTGGTGCACGGTCCTGAACTTTGCGTTGCTGATGCTGTCGTTTCTGCTCTGTACACGGGGGACGGGCTGGGTCTATCGGGTGCACAGCACGTGGTATGACATACCGCGGGAAACGTTTAACGCCATGCTCTACGGCTTCCTTGGCGTCTACAAGATGCTCTGGTTCGTCTTCAACGTTATCCCGTACGTGGCCCTGGTCATCATGACTTGAGGAGGCCACGATAAAGGGCATTGAACTGTTGCGTCGTCCGGCGTAATCTTTAGACATGACTAAACGGGGTATACTGCTTGGTGCGGCTGCCGCTGGGTTCTACCGGGTAAGGATCCCCCAATGATCGGACAGAAGCAGCGCACGACCTTCCTGGCCGTGGGTGCGGTCAGTTTTCTCCTGGGCCTGCTGTTGCTGGTGTTGTGGAAAGTCTTCGATGAGTTCGCGCTGTTGGTGATGGGCCCCTGCTTCATGCTGACGGGCGTAACGTGGACGATCGTCATTCTCTTAGCCTTCAAGTTCGCCAAAATTCCGCAGATGGAGCCGGCGCCTGCGCCCGAGCCGCGCGAACCTACAGGCGGACGCATCCGGCTGTCGGAATCCGGTTTCGTGGATCCTTCCCACTGCTTCTGTCAAATCCCGGAGCAGGAGATGCGGCCGTGGGTCAAGAAACGTCATGTCGACCATGTGCCCACGATGGAGTTACTGCAGTCGACGGATGATCCGCACGAGAAAGAAGTGATCAGCATCATCTCCATGCTCGATGTCGATGACGACTCCCTGTTGAGCATGATGGGCGACGTCGACATGCCCGATCATCATATCATCCACTGCCGCGAAAACGTGCGGCGCATCCTGGGCCTGGAGTGAGCATGGCGCAGTCCGGCAGGCCCAGCGTCAATACCGTTGTGTTGCAGGATCCCTGGCGGAAGCGCTGGGTCCGCTACAGCGATCCCGTCCGCATCCTGGTGGCCCGTGAACTGTCGGAGGTTATCCCTCTTCTGGAGGCGGCCGAAGCCGCCGTGGAAACGGAGGGACTGACGGCGGCCGGGTTCGTCGCATACGAAGCTGCTGCCGCGTGCGATCCGGCGCTGAAGACCCATCCTCCGCCCGAGTTTCCGCTGGCATGGTTTGGGCTCTACACGGACGGTGAGCCGGTTGCCGCTCCGGAAGCCGATGTCGCCCAAGACGCCGGTCAGGACTGGCAACCGTCGCTCAATGACGACGCCTACCACGCCGCGATTGCGCGCGTGCGCGACTACATTGCCGCGGGCGACACCTACCAGGTTAACTTCTCGTTCCGGCTGCGCGCTGATGCGCCGGTCGATGCGTGGACACTCTTTGGTCACATGGTTGGCGGGGCATCGGTCGGCTACGCGGCCTATGTTGATGCGGGCGACTGGATCTTGTGCAGTGCCTCGCCGGAGCTTTTCTTCCGGCTCAACGGTCGCGACATCATCTCACGGCCCATGAAAGGCACGCGTCCGCGCGGGAGGTGGCTGGATGAAGATGTTGCCCGCGCACGCGAGCTGCAGCAGTCGGCCAAGGATCGCGCCGAGAACGTCATGATTGTCGACATGGTGCGCAACGACCTCGGGCGTATCGCGGACGCGGGCACGGTGGAGGTCATCAAGCTGTTCGACGTCGAGCGCTATCCCACCGTGCTGCAGATGACCAGCACCGTCCACGGGCAGACCGACGCTGGCCTGCCGGATATCTTCCGCGCGCTCTTTCCCGCCGCATCCATTACGGGGGCGCCGAAAGCGCAGACCATGGAGATCATCACGGAGCTGGAAGAGTCACCGCGGCGGATCTACACCGGGACCATCGGATACCTCGCGCCCGGACGCGAGGCTCAGTTCAACGTGGCGATCCGCTCCGCGTTGGTGGACCGGACATGTGACACGGCCGAGTACGGGGTGGGGGGCGGTATCGTGTGGGACAGCTCCGATATCGCCGAGCTGGCCGAGTGCTATACCAAGGCGGCGGTGCTGAGGTCGCCCGCGCCGGCGTTTGAGTTGCTGGAGTCGCTGCTCTGGGTGCCGGGCACGGGCTATCTTCTGCCGGAGAAACATGTGGCCCGTCTCCAGGCATCAGCCGACTATTTTGGATGGCTCATCGACATCGAAACCGTCCGCAAGGCCCTGCAAGCCGAGGCGGACCGCCTGTCCGGTGAGGCGCACAAGGTCCGTCTGACCGTCGGGCCCGATGGACGCGCGAACGTGGCAAGCGCACCGTTGAAGGCGTTGCCGGACCCCTATCGCGTGTGCCTGGCGGCGCGAGCGGTAGATGCGGATGATCGATTCCTGTTTCACAAAACCACGCATCGTAGGGTATATAAAGAAGCACGCGCGGCGCATCCTGATGTGGACGACGTCCTGCTGTGGAATGCAGAGGGCGAGTTGACCGAGTCAACGATTGCCAACATCGTGGTGGAACTGGACGGCAAGCTGGTTACGCCGCCGGTGCGCTGCGGGTTGCTGCCGGGCGTCTATCGCGAGTTTCTGCTGACGAGTGGCGCCGCCAGTGAAGCGGTGGTGCGTCGTGATGATCTGGCGCGTTGCACGAGAGTGTGTCTCGTGAACTCGGTGAGAGGGATGTGGGAGGTATCTTTTCAATAGCCAACATCCAACAAGGAATATCCAACCGGCCAAGGCCGGAGAGCGAGGGAAGGCGAATGCAGAGCGTCAACATCTGTCATGCTCCTCTCTCGCTCATTTGGAGATTGGATATTCCTTGCTGAGTATTGGCTATTGAGCGCGCGGTGTCTTGAAAAGGAAAGGAATCCAGAAATGACTGACAACATCTGTTGCATGGACTTTGATGCCATGGAAGCGTTCATGGTGGATGTGTTTAAGGGGCTTGGTGTACCGGCGGAGGATGCGGCGGTGTGCGCCGACGTTCTGATTGCGGCGGACAAGCGCGGTATTGACTCACATGGGGTGGGGCGGCTCAAGCCGATCTACTATGACCGGATCGTTCATCACAAGGTCCAGGTCCCCGTCACCGAGTTCGAGATTGTGCGGGAACTGGGCGCCACGGCCGTGGTGGATGGACATCACGGCATGGGCATGGTGATCGCCAAACGCTGCATGCAAATGGCGATCGACAAGGCCGCGGAGTTCGGCATCGGGATGGTGGTGGCGCGTGATTCGACCCACTACGGGATCGCCGGCTATTACCCCCTCATGGCCTGCAACGCCGGTATGCTGGGGATGTGCGGCACGAATGCGCGCCCGTCCATCGCGCCGACCTTCGGCGTGGAGAACATGCTGGGCACGAACCCGTTGGTATTTGCCTTCCCTACCGATGAGCCATTTCCTTTCACGAATGACTATGCGACATCCGTCTCGCAGCGCGGCAAGATCGAGCAATATGCACGCGAAGGCAAAGCACTGCCGGCCGGCTGGGTGATCGATCGTGAAGGCCGCACACGCACGGATGCCGAGGCGGTCCTGGACGAACTCGTGGCCGGCACGGCGGCACTGGTGCCCGTCGGCGGGATCGGCGAGGAAACGGCCGGCTACAAGGGGTATGGGTATGCCACCGTGGTGGAGATCCTGTCAGCCGCATTGCAGCAGGGCGCTTTCCTGAAACAACTCTCGGGGTTCGATGCGGACGGTAATCGTGTGCCCTATCGGCTGGGCCACTTCTTCATGGCGGTCAATATCTCGGCCTTTACCGAGCTGGAGGCATTCAAGAAGACAACCGGTGATATCCTGCGTGCCTTGCGCGGCTCACAGAAGGCGCCGGGGGCGGAGCGGATCTACACCTGCGGCGAGAAGGAGCACTTGGCCTGGCTTGAACGGAAGGACTCCGGCGTACCGCTGGGCACCGAGCTGCAGAAACAGATCATCACGATGCGTGACGAGCTGGGTCTGGATGGATACCGGTTCGCGTTTGAGTAAGGAGGACTGGCTGGGGCACCGTGTGCGGCAGATGCGTGATAAGGGATACGAGTATGGCATGGATAAAGATGCGTGGGCTGGATGGGTTGGTGTGGCAGCCAGACCCCCAACCCGTCGGAGAGAAGAAGCACAACTGTCGCGACTGCTTTAGCTGCCAGATGTGTAGTGACGCTCGCTGTGTCGAATGCCTGAAGCGACCGCATGGCGGCTGCAACGCACGAGGGAAGTCAAAATGCGGAAAGCGACCGCCCCCACGGAAACGTTCACATTAGGCTGTGCCCGCATCCCGCATCACGAATCGCTAGATGACTTCTTTGGGCAGCAGAATCAACAGAATCTTAGGTTCCTGCTGGCCCTGCTTGACGATCGTCGGCGCTACAACGGTGAGTTTCAGGTAGAGGTCGCCAACCACGAGAAGGTAGTTCCCGTTGTCGATGACCGGCAGCGAGAAAAACCCGTCACGATCCGTCTTCGTCTCGTGAAGCAGCTTGTCCGGGACGGTCTTCCCGCTGGCATTCTCTTTCCATGTCCAAACCTGAACCCGAAGCCCCTGGATAATCGTTCGCTCTTTGACGCGTGTCTCAAGTACGACAATCTTACCGCGTACGGTCGCTTTCTCCATCACGATCGGTACACGCCATTTTCTGACTGTTCCCTTTGCAGCCAAGGCGTTACCAACCGGCAGACATATTCCTGCCAGCAGTACGACCGTGACCAGGCGCGCAAAAACGCCCCACCATGTGGTCTTCATAACTCTGCCTCCCTTCATGGAGGTAAATATAAAGGTAAGCAAGCTCACCGTGTTTGCATCTGTTTTCATTCTCAATATGAACAGGACACGCAACCAGTTCAAGAACTAAAAATGCCTTATCTCCTCGCGCGCGTATCCTCGGAGAGGGCCTGTTTCATCGAATTGGCGGCGGGTACGTCGCCAAGCGGGGCATCCGGACCATAGGCCATGTGCAGCGCGCCGCTGTGTGCCATGTGTCGCAGTCGACTGCGCAGGCTGCTGGCCTTGACGGGTTTGTGTCTCTCCCAATCGACGGCCTGCAGCATGAAGATGGTCTTTTCCAGGCCGTTATCTTCGGCATCGGCGAGATCGACCAGCTTGGCGAGCCAAGCGTCCGGTCGGCGGATATCCTCCATTTCGGCGTAGGCCATGAGCAGGACGTGGTCGTAGAGTGTGAGTGCATCCTTGTAGTTCTGCGCGAACCAGCGTTCCGATTCCGGGTAGTGGAGTAGGGGGGCGAAAACGGCCCGGGCCAGTTCACAGCGGGGGCGGTAGCGCTGCACGTGTTTGCCCAGGCGTGTCGTCAGGCGGTTAAGCGTCTCGGTCTTCAGCCGGACCCAGGCTTGCTCCTGCGCCGGACTGAGCGTCTCGGTTCCGGGTGTCGGCGTTCCGATTCGGGCGGCATAGACCTTCTGTGCTGCCGCGTTGTAATCCTCGCTATCGGTCAGGTAGGCGTCTTCACCGAACACAATACCGTCGCAGCGGACATGGCCGGCCAGGTCGCGGTAGAGTTGGGTAATCCACGAGGTGACATCGGGGTGGAAGGGGGAGTACCGCTTCTGCAGCGAGAAGGAGGGCCGCACACCCGCGGTCCGCGCTTCCATCACCCGCATCGTGTCATGGCGCGGGGTGGCGGGGCGCTCAAAGCTGAGCACGGGCAGTTCAAGCAGTACGCGGAAGCGCGCGCCCTGCAGTCGCGCCACCACATGGTCAAGGGCGTCGTGCAACACGGGGAGCTGCGCCGTGGGGAAGTAGGCGGCCTCGGCGTTGCCGTCGCCATCGGCATCGGCGCAGGCGGAGAGGATGACCGTGTTGGCGCCCACGTTGCGCAGTCGCTGTGCCAGGCGGATGATGTTGCCGTCGAGCTCCGTTTCGGTGGGGGCGTTGATCGCATCCATTGAAACGCTGACCGCCCGTACCTGCGGAATGGCAGGCGGCGTCGGCTTCACGAGAGCGATGAACCTTCCCACGGCGGGGCCATGCAGCACCGGCACGCGTTCCAGTTCCTCTGTATCGGTGACATGTGGCTGTGCGTGCAGCCCGAGCTGTAGGACGAAGCCCAGCCGTTCCGCCTCGGCGGCGGCCGGTGCGTTGCGGGCGCCATGCGACCATACCAGCACGCGTGGCCGTGACCCGACGCGCTCTTTGGTCAGGCGCAGGGCATGGCCCAGTGTGGCCTGGATGCGCGAGCGTTGTTCCGCCTCCGTCTCGTACCGTTTCGTCGCGGCATCATACATGCGCGTCATGGCCGCGAAACCGGCATCCCCTTGCGGGTTGCCGCATACAAGCTCGAAGAGGCCCTCGGCTTCAAGACCCAGCGTCACCAGGCGGTGCCCGGCGAGCTGTCCAATCTCCTCCCACGACATGAGGGGCCCGCTCAGGTCCATGGGCGGCCCGTTCTCGATCCAGGCCGGACACACGGAGACAATCGCCGGGATATTGTAGAGTTCAAGCACGGGGATGACGTGCTTGATGATGCCGGCGTATCCGTGGTCAAAGGTGAGCAGCACGGCGTTGTCCGGCAGGCTGTGCTCACCGCGACGGGCGGCAACCACGTCGCCCGCGCTCACGAAGTTGTAGTCGTGCGTGCGCAGGTATTCGATGTGCTGAAGAAAACGGATGGAGCTGACGACGGTGGCGGCCCGGCTCTCGAGGTCGGCTACATCATAGTAACACAGCGCCAGCAGCTCATCGGGCTCGAATTCCGGAAGGGGCTCGGCTTTCTCGCCCGTTTCATTCCAGGCGGCCTGCGCCTCAGCCATGCTGGATTCCACGTGGCGTCGGACGTGCACCCACATGAGCGGGGCGTGGGCGGTCACGACTTCCTGGGCCAGGCTGATGCAGCCCATGTCGCACAGGAGCTGGGCCTTCAGATTGACCGCGTCGGCGTTTTGCGGGTCGAGCTCGAGAATCTCGTCAAACGTGTCGAGCGCAAGCACGCGTCCGCCGGATTGCCATTGGATGGCGGCCAATGCGAGCAGGAGCGTGGGACGTTGCGGGTTCAAGCCGATCGTACGCTGAATGGCTTCCAGGGCATCGGGGTAGCGTTCATCGTCGAGCAGGGCCAGGGCCAGCCCGAGACCCGCATCGGCATCGGCCGGGGCGGCATCCAGAATCGTGCGATAGATGGCGGCGGCCTCGGAGCGCTGTCCGGCTTCGCGGTAAGCATCGGCCACGGCCACGAGCATCGCCGCCGGCAGCTCGTAGCCTTCCGGAAGCCCTTCATAGGCTTTAACCAGTTCGCTGGTGGCGCCACTGCCGTGCAGCGCGGTCAGGTAGGCGGGCTTGAGGAAGTCGGCCTCCGGAGCCAACGATACGGCGCGGCGCATGAGCGGAAGGGCTTGGGCCGGGTCGCTTTCCTCGGCCGCTTTGTGGAGCACCATCACGAGGAGATTGCGCGAACGAGCGTCATCCGGGGTGAGTGCCAGGATGCGATCGTAGGTCTTTGCGGCGCCCGTGTAGTCCTGTGCCTGGCGCTGCATGGCGCCCTTGGTGGCGAGAAACCCCGTATCGTTCGGGGATTGCGCGAGCTTCTTCTCGATCTGTTCGAGGGTCTCCGGCTGCAGCGGATCCGCTACCGCATATGTTGCTGCCACAAGGGATAAAATCACAAGCCAGGACACGCAGGTGGAAGCGCGTAAGAATCGACCAAACATAGGAAGGACCTCCCGTTCATTATTGATGCAATACAAGCGTCTGCGAGTCTAGCCTTGCGATCCACTGCAAGACAAGGGAATAGGCGCTCAATAGGAACGCGTGCAGAGCTGTGAGTGATTTAATTCTGGATTCTGTTCATAATCCCCTTGCGTACCCACCATCAGAAACTAGAATGCCACTAAGCAAGCGACTGTTGTCTCGATGCAGTTCGTTTGCGGGATGAGTCGGCTGTCGATCAAATGCGAAGGGGCAAGCGTGAGTAAGTTCTCCATAGATCAGCTTCTGGGCGAAATGGCTCGCCAGCAGGCATCCGATCTTCTGATCACGGCGGGGACGATGCCGCAATACCGTGTCAACGGTGTCCTCGTGCCTTTCGGAACCACCCCCTTAAAAGGCGACGATACCCGTGCCCTGGCTGAGTCCCTGCTGAGCAAGCCGGACCGGGAGAAATTCGAAGCGGACCGCAGCATCGACATTGCCCACGGCATCGAAGGGGTCTCCCGCTTCCGCGTCAACGTCTTCTACCAACGCAACTCCGTGGCCATGGCCATCCGGATGATCCCTTACGAGATTCCCGCGTTCGAAACGCTAGGTCTGCCACTGATCGTGCGCGACTTTGCCTCGCGCCCGCATGGGCTCGTGCTGATTACCGGACCGGCCGGAAGCGGAAAGTCCACGACGATGGCGTCCATGATCGATTTCATCAACGACACGCGCCACGTGCACGTTGTCTGCATCGAGGACCCCATCGAGTACCTGCACCAGCACCGCCAGAGTGTGATCGCCCAGCGCGAACTGCGGGCCGACGCGCATACCTTCTCCGGCGCCTTGCGCAGTGTGTTCCGTCAGAGTCCCGACGTGATCATGGTGGGTGAGATGCGCGACCTTGAGACGATGCAGTTGGCCCTGACGTTGGCCGAGACAGGTCATCTGATTCTCGCCACGCTGCATACGCAGGATACGACCCATGCCATCAACCGTATTGTCGACGTGTTTCCGCCCGATCAGCAGCAACAGGTTTACGTGCAACTCTCCATGGTGCTGGTCGGCATCATCTCCCAGCAACTCCTGATGACCAGCGACAAGACACGTCGCGTACTGGCATGCGAAGTGATGAGCGTTAACAACGCCATCCGCAACCAGATCCGCGAGATGCAGATCCAGCAGATATACTCGGTCATTGAAACCGGGGCTTCAGAGGGTATGATGACTATGAACGATTCCCTCTCCCGGCTGTTCCACGAGGGATTGATTACAGAGGAGAAGGCGCTGCGCCGATCGCCGCGCCCGAAAGAGTTGGTTCGGTTGTTGACTGCTAAACCTCGCAGGAAATGAAAGGCAGGTTAGTGATGGGCAAGTCTGACAGTTGGGTAGTGGCAGGTCTGGCAGTGGCGATACTCCTTGGCGCGGGAATGTTCCCGGCCGCAGCCCAGGACATGGAACCCGAGGCCGAGATGACCGAGGAGGTCTACGCCGATAGAGTGAGCATCAATGTCCAGGGCGGAAACCTGGTACAGGTGCTCAGTGCCTTCTCGCGGCAAACCGGCAAGAGCATTGTCATCGGGCCGGATGTCGAGGCAACGGTTAACGTCCACCTGACCGATGTGCCCTGGCAGGATGCGCTGGATGTCATCCTGAAGCCCTACGGCTACGGCTACCAGCAGGTCGGCGAGGCGATCGTCGTCAACTCGTTGGACAAGTTCCAGACAGTTGAGCAGCAGGAGCCGCTCTCCTCGCGCGTTTTCCACCTGAAATACCTGGACGCCGCGGCAGTCAAAGACATGATCGAAGCCCAGTTGACCTCGCGTGGTAACTGGAGCGCACTGACCATCCGCGGTCAACGCGGATGGGCCTACGAGGATACCAGCCGCAGGGGAAGCCGCGGATCCGGCGGTGCCCTGGACCGTCGTCAACGTGCCGAGGTCGAGAACGAACAGGTTCTCAAAGATGTCAAGCTGCGGAGCAAGACCCTCGTCGTGGTCGACACGAGTGCCGTGCTGGAGAAGATCGGGGCCATGTTGGACGAAGTGGATGAGAGGCCGACCCAGATCCTGATCGAGGCGCGCTTCGTCGAGGTGTCGTCCGACTTCCTGCAGGACATCGGTGTGGAGTTCGGAACGGGCCCGAACGCGACCCAGGTGACGGCGGCACAACCGGTGAACCTGGAAGGCAACGGCAACCTGGTTGGGATTGGCGTTCGCCAGTCCGGCGGGGGGGTCAAGCCGGCTTCGTTCAAACCCGTGTCCGAGCTGGGCGGCACGGCTCCCTACTAGGCAGGACTTTCGCTGCTGTTCCAGCAGCTCAGCGACCTCCAGTTCGAGGCACTGCTTCACATGATGGAAGAGGATGTACGGGCCAATCTCCTGTCCTCGCCGCGGGTGATGACGCTCAACGATCAGGAAGCCACCATCATGGTCGGCACCAAGTATCCGATTATTGAGTCGCAAACAAGCGCCTCGGGCTCATCTTCCGGCTCTATCTCCACCTCGCTGGACTATTACGAGAATATCGGTATTCAGCTTAACGTGATCCCGCAGATCTGCGACAACAACTCGGTTCGCATGGTCGTCAACCCGAAGGTCCGCACCCTGATCTCGACGACGTCGGGCAAGACCGGCGAGCAGGGCAATATCTCCCTGACCGAGTATCCTATCCTTTCCACGCGCGAGGCGGAGACACACATCCTTGTGCAGAGCGGGGAGACGATTGTGATCGGCGGCCTGCTCGAAGACCAGGAGAGCAAAACGACGCTGAGCGTGCCGTTCCTGGGTGCTATTCCTCTTATAGGGCGCCTGTTCCGGCGCGAGGCGATTGATAATCGCAAGATGGACCTGCTCATATTCCTGACAGCCACGATTATCGATTCGGAGAGCGACATGGTGGACGAAGGCGTGATGCGCGAAGCCACCACTGCACACATCGTCGAAATGGAGAAGGCGGCCCGTGAGCTCACCGAGTCGCGCGCACGTGAGAAGTCCGAGCGTATGGCGGAAGAAGCCCGCCAGGAAGAGCTGCGCCGGGAGCTGTTTGAGCAGGATCGCGCTGCAGCCGAGGCCCGCCGCGAAGCCGCCGAACAGCGTGAGCGTGAAGAAGCAGAAGCGCGGGACCGCGCTATCGACAAGGCCAAGGCGGACCAACGCGCGCGCGAACGGGCCGCCCTCGAAGCCGCCCGCGCCGAGATTGCCGAGAAGTTGAACCGCGAGGAATCGGGTGAAGCCCGGAAACTGCCGACGGCGGAAGACGACGCTGAACGGGAGTCGGTGATCAAACGCTTCCCCTCTGTAGGCGAATGATGGAGTTGGGCCAGGGACGAATTAACATGGATGCACAGGATAGAGGGGATGTCCTCCCCTGTCCTGTCCATCCTGTCCATCCATGTAAGTCTTAATGAGCACACTTAAACTAGGCGATATCCTCCGAAACAGTGGTGCCATCACCGATGCGGAGCTGGATCACGCGCTGGAGCAGCAACGGGGAACCAACAAGTTCCTCGGCGACGTGCTTCTGGAACTCGGGTATGCCTCCCCGACGGACATTGCGCGTGCCCTGGCCGTGCAGCTCGACATCCCTTTCATCGAGCTGGGCGAGGCCTACGATCTGCGCCCGGACGAGGTCCATCTCGTTCCCGAATCCGTGGCGCGCCGTTTTTGCCTCGTGCCGCTCAAGAAGGAGTCGGCCTCGGCGGTGACGGTGGTCATGCGCGACCCGCTTGATATCGAGGCGCTCGACACCGTGCGCTCGCAGACCGGGCTGGAAGTTATCAAGGCGGTCAGCACCGAAGATCGCATTCTCACCGCGATCGATAAGTTCTACCGGGCCGACGCCTACCTGGAGCACGACCTCAAGGATATCGCCGACCTGGATGCCGAGACCACGTCACTGGACGGTGAAGAGGGGCGCGACGCCGACCAGCTCCGTATCGAGGCCAATGATGCCCCCGTCGTCCGTTTTGTTAACCTCATCCTGATGCAGGCCGTGCGCGATGGCGCCAGTGACATTCACTTCGAACCGGGCGAGCGGGAAGTCTCGGTGCGCCTGCGTGTCGATGGTGTGCTCCAGGAGGTGACCCCTCCTTCCAAGAGCCTCTACCCGGCCGTCGTGACACGCGTGAAGATCCTCTCGGGTATGGACATCGCGGAGCACCGCCTGCCGCTCGATGGCCGCTTCAAGTTCTCGGCCTACAAACGCGTGATCGACGTACGCGTCTCGTCGCTGCCCGAAATCCACGGCGAGAAGCTGGTGCTCCGCATCCTCGACCGCGACTCGTTGCGTGTCGATATGACGGAGATCGGGTTCGGCCGATCCATGCTCGACAACTTTCGCCGTGTGCTCAAGCTTCCGAACGGCATTGTCCTGCTGACCGGTCCCACGGGCAGCGGGAAGACCACCACGCTCTACAGTGCCCTCAGCTTCCTTCGCAGCCCTGAGAAGAACATCCAGACCGTTGAGGACCCGGTCGAGTACCAGCTTCGCCAGATCAACCAGATGCAGGTTCACGCCCAGATCGACCTGACCTTCGCCAATGCCCTGCGCTCGATCCTGCGCCAGGATCCCGACATCATTATGATCGGTGAGATCCGTGACGTTGAGACGGCCCGGATTGCCATGCGCGCCTCCCTCACCGGTCACCTAGTGCTCAGCACGCTACATACGAACGACTCGCCGTCAGCGTTCTGGCGCCTGCGTGACATCGGAATTGAGCCCTACCTGATTGCCGCCACCATGAAGCTCGTCCTCTCCCAGCGCCTCGTGCGCGTGCTCTGCCCTGAGTGCAAGGCCGAGACCGAGCTGGATGAGGACCTGTTGAGCTTGCTGCGCCCGCACCGGGCCGAAGTCGACCAGTGGACCTTCTATAAGGGCGTCGGATGTGCCAAGTGCAATCGCCGGGGGTTCAAAGGGCGGACCGGTGTTTTTGAGTATCTTGAAGTGGAAGATGAAGTGCGCCAGATGATCGTTGACAGCGTGGGCGAGGTCGAACTACGGCAGGGCGCACAAAGGCTGGGCATGGAACCGCTGCTTACGAACGGCTTGCACAAGGTCGAGCGCGGCGAAACAACCGTGACGGAGCTCCTGGGCGTTTGCCCGCTCGGTATGGACAACTACGGGGCGGAGGTCTGATATGGCAACCTTTACCTACACCGCCAAGCAGGACGATGGCGAGATGGTACGCGCGACACTGCGTGCGGATTCTCGTCACGCAGCGCTCGGACAGCTTCGTTCCCGCGGGTTGATCCCGCTTTCGGTCGAAGAGACCGGCCGGGGACGGAAGCGCGCCCATACCCGTAAGCGGGGGAGCTTCACACGCTGGGGCGGCGCCATCTCGACTGCCGACCGCGCCCTTTTCTGTCGCCAGTTGGCCATCTCGGTCAATGCGGGCGTGCCGCTGCGTGAATCACTCGAGTCCATCACTGAGGACCTGGACAAGCCAGGGTTCAAGCGGGTGCTTGAGCAGATTGTCGACCAGTTACATTCCGGTGTGTCTTTTTCCGATGCGCTTGCACAGCATCCCAACACGTTCAACACGCTCTTCGTGGCCTTGATTCGAGCGGCCGAGGAATCGGGCAGTCTGCCACAAACGCTTGAGCAACTTGCCGTGGCGGAGGAGCGTACCCAGCGCCTGCAGACCAAGATCCGCAGCATCACGGCTTACCCGATCTTTGTAGCGGTATTCTTCTGCGTCGTCTGCGTGATCATGACGCTCTTCGTCTTGCCCAAATTCCAGGAGATCTTCAGCGGCTATGATTCCGAACTGCCGCGCATCACGCGAATGGTTTTCGGCCTCAACCAGTTTCTCATCGACAATGCACTGTTGATCGGCGGGGGCATCGGCATAGCGATTGTCGGGCTGTACATCTGGAGTCGTACCACGGCGGGCCAGTACATGTTTGATGCGCTCAAACTGAAACTGCCCTACTTTGGCCCCTGTATCATGAAGTTCTCCGTGGCGCGTTTCTGCCAGAATTTCTCCACCATGATACGCGGTGGCGTGCCGGTGGCCACGGCCATGGAGATGGCTGCGGCGACCTGCGGCAACCGGATCATGGAGAAGTCGCTGTTGGACGCTCGCGATCGAATCATTGAGGGCGCCGGAATCTCCGAGAGCCTGGAGCGCGACGTCAGGCTGCCGCGCCTGGTGGTCCGCATGGTGAGCGTGGGCGAGTCGTCCGGGCGCCTGCCCGAGGTGCTGGAGCGTATCTCGGTGGTTTACGAAGAACAGGTCGAAGCGGCGGTTATGGTGGCAACATCGCTCTTCGAGCCGATCATAATTTGCCTGTTCGGAATTGTTGTGCTGATACTGGTTATGGCGGTATACTTGCCCGTGTTCTCAGCAGCGGCACACGGTGGATAGAGAGCTTTACCATGAAGCGCATGAAGAACATGAAAGAAAAGGTCTTCATGAGTTTCATGTGCTTCATGGTGAGAGGACGGTAGGACAGCGGTCATCGGTTGGGTGTCGGTGATTGGAACAAACTAACCCAAAAGGAGACACACAATGAAACGTAAACGCGAAGGTTTCACGCTGGTGGAACTGATGGTGGTGGCGGTTATCGTCGCTATCCTGGCAGCGGTAGCCATTCCGCTGATGAGCGCCAACAAGACACGTGCGATGGCCACAGAGGCGGAAGCTGGCCTGGGTACCATTCGCACGGTGTTGCGTGGGATGTATGCCGAAACAGGTCACTACAATGTTGACCTCGATGGGGACCCGATCACGTCGGACGACCCGATCGATCTGCCTGGGCTATCTACAGGCGACCTGAACGGGAAGTATTTCTTAGATGGCGATTACGAGATGTCCCTTCAATCGCAAACGTACACCCTGACGGCGACTGGATCGAAAGCGGATGTTGCTGCTGTCCAGATCACGCTGAACCAGGATGGGGATTGGACCCGGGACTTTGAATATAGTCCGTGATCTCAGATGAGACCGTTCCCTGCTCGTGGGGTGACGATGGTGCGCAGTGAGCACCTGTAACGGTGCCGGAAAGATCCGGGTGACATGATGTTCACCAGGGAGACAGTTGTGGGCTTGGACATAGGGGCCGACCAGGTCTCTATGGCCCAGGTGGAAGTCAGAGGCGCAAACAGACTGTACCTGAAAAATGCCGGGTGGGCGCCCTTGTCACCCGGCCTTGACGCCCAGGGAGTGGCTGCAGCGCTACGTGATCTCTGGAAGGATACCCACCTTTCTTGTTTCACCGTTACGTCGTGTCTGCGCAGTCCTGCCTTGATTGTCAGGCACTTCCGTTTTCCGTCCCTGAACGACGACGAATTGGCCTCGGCCCTCAGCTTGGAGGCCGAGGAGGTGCTGCAACTCGATCCAGGCGAGATCGCGATGGATTGGCACGAGGATGTGGTCGAAGCTACGGCCGGGGACAGCCGGGGCAGAGAGGGCATCCTGGTGGCGGTGCCGCAGCAGGAGCTTTTTCGGCACCGGTCGATCCTGGAAGCAGCAGGCCTCGTACCGGTTGTTGTCGACGTGGGTTGCACCGCTCTCGGCAATGTCTACATGGGTCTGCGAGGAGACGAATGCAAAGAACATGCTGTCTGCCTCGTAAACCTGGCCGGCCGAACAGCCGATCTTGCCATCCTGTTCGACGGTAACGCCATGTATCCCCGCTGCATCATGGATGTGGGGGATAGTGAAGCGCGCGACCGCCATCTGGCCGACAGCCTGACGGATGTGCTGAAGTACTACGAGTTCAAGTTGCGGCGCGATCCGGTAAGCGACCTCGTTATCACGGGACAGGCACCCGACATGGAGAGGCTCTGTGAAAACGTCCAACGGCGCGTCGGTCTGCCTGTGTCGATCTGGGACCCCTGTCAGGATATGCCTGTCACTAGTTCGCGGGTGCGTCGCATGCTGGATAATCGCCCAGAGCACGGGCGGGCGCTGACGGCTGCGATTGGCGTAGCGATGCGAAGATAAGGCTGGCCATGGTGATGTTCGAAATAAACTTGCTCAAGGATAGGACAGCTTCGGCGCCCGTCCGCAAGGCGCTCTTCTGGGGCGTGGTCGGCTACTTGGTCCTCTGCATCATAGCCCTGGCTTGGCAGGCCAACAGCAGTACCCGTCGCCTCTTGCGCGCAAAGCGTCTACGAGTGGATATCGAGGCATCAGAGCAGGAATTTCATGTGGCCCATCACCGCGCCGAGGACATTCTCGAATTTGCGCGCCGCGCGAAGAGCCGACTTGAAATGGACGCACAGAGCCTCGAGGCTATTGAGAAGCTGATTCGTAATCGCGTGAGCCTGGTCAATATCATCTCGGCGCTTACGGCCCCCCTGCCGATGGGTATCGACTTGCTCAAGTTGAGCCTGGATGACAAGGAAGACGAAATCAATTTCAGTGTTGTCATTCCCGATGGGAGTGCCGAACGGCAGGTCAGCGGCGGCCGTCTCACGTCGATCTGGAATGCCGACGAAACGCTCCAGTCACGGATGGCGCGTATCCGGGCCATTTCAACGCGCCGTGATCGCGCGGACGGACGCGCAGTCGTGGTCATGCAGTTTTCCGCAGAGCTGAAGTAGAGAGAGCGGTCTTATGGACTTGGGAATTTTCAGGCGAAGAAAGGCAACGTTCTGGGCGTGGATTGTCTTGCCGGCCCTCACCGTGATCGTCGTCTACAACGCCCTGGATGTTTACTGCACATCGGTCGAAGACCAGCTCTATCGTCGTAAAGCGATGCTTGGCATCATGAACGATGTGGAAGAACGCATGAGCGTGGCCAAGGATGTCGTGTGCGGGTTTGCCGTCATGGGCGATGGGCACACCTCGGCGGCCGAGGATGTGAGCATGCGGATCACGGAACTGGCCCGGCGCCACCGGTTCACGATCAACTCTCTGCGCGTGAAGGATGGCGTGGAGACTCTGAAGAGCGCGTCGCCCGCTCTCTATATTGAGCTGAAGGGCGAAGGCGACATTCTCTCGCTGATGCAGTTCCTCAATGAACTGCAGAGCCCGCAACACCTCACGGTGATCGATGGTGCGTTGATGCAACTGCAGCGCCAGGGCGACAAGAGCAGTGTCACCTACAAGACTGAGCTGGACATCCGCTGTTTCCGGGATGCCTTGCAGGGAGGTGATGATGCGTAGTCCCTCACTCAAGCAGCAGGCCATCCCCCTGGTTCTTCTCGCCATACTGTTGGTGGTGGCTGTTTTCACCACGGCGGCCCATGATCGTCTGAAACAGGCGCGTCGTGCTTTCTCAATCGAGTACTACGAGCGCCTCATGCATCGTATCGATGTGGCAATCGAATCCATCAGCGATACGATGATCGAGGAAGGCATGGCGACCGACTTCGATGATCTGCTCAATCGGCGCAGCGAGTTCCCTGTGGGAGGCGATGTGCTTACGGGTGCTCGAGACGAACGCATACCACTCACTCTCACCGGAATCATCTGGCACGAACGGCTCCCGCTCGCGTGTATCAATGACCAGCTCGTGGGGGTAGGAGATTCCATTGGTGATGCGAAGCTCGTGGATCTGCAACGGTTGCAGGTGGTGGTCCGGTACGGCAGTGGTGACGAGCAGACTCTGTATTTTGAGGAAGAAAGTGAATAGCCACAGTAAAGTCGAGTCACGTTCGGGCGGTACGCTGGTGGAGATTGCTCTGGGCGTACTTATCTTGGCCATCCTGGCGCTGGGCGCTTCAATGCTTTATCACCAAAGTTGGGGGCAGATGTCGGTGCAGCGGAATCGACGGGCCGCATTGACGGCGGCTAACTCACGCCTGGAAGCCCTGCGCGCCTCGGGGTTTGCGGACATTGAGCCTCCCAATGAGGATTACCTGGTTTACTTCGTCGCAGCGAATGGTGCCGTCTGGCAGCATGGTATGTCTGACCCGGGCGAGACCGTCCAGGTAAACCGCCGGCAACACGGTATTGCGACGACAATCGCATACGTGGATGCCGACCCGAGTGATATGGATGCTACATTTGACTACTTGCGGGCAAGGGTGGCGGTCGGTTACCGGAGCGCGGACCCGGCTGACCGCGTCGTGTTGGAAACACTGATCTCACCATGAACACTCGTCAGAAGATACGGGAGCAGGATGGGTTCACGATCGTGGAACTCATCGTCGGCATGCTTGCCGGCGCCATACTTGCGCTGACAGCAGGGATTATCCTGGTGGAGGGGTTCAAGGTGGTGCACCGGAATGCCGAGGCGGCGCGGATTCAGCGTGACGGCAGCATCGCCATGGAGATGCTGCAACGCACACTTCGGGAAGTGTCCGGAAACGATGTGTCGCTTGACTCGACCACGGAGCCGCCCAAGCTGGAAGTCGACCATCCCCACGCGGGCCAGGTGTCGTTTGAGGCCATGACAGTTGCCGGCGGTACTAATCTTGTCTATATCGCTGGCGGCCGTACGACAGTGATTGCCGCCCGGACCCTGAGGTCCTTCACTGTTCCCCGCCTGTCGGCATCAAGCATCAGGTTGCTTCTCTCCCTGGAGGGAAACGTGAGAGCTCAAGGTGTCGAGACGGAAAGGGTTGATTTTGATGCAATCATTCACTTCAGAAACTGAGGACCGTCGGCGCGGCGCGGTCCTGGGAATGGTCCTGGTGGTGGTCGTGCTGGTGTCCGTTCTCGGTGGCGGCCTGCTGTACTACACCGCGTCGGTGGCGGCGGAGGTCGGCCGGCAGGTAAGTGCCGCGCAGGCGTTTTGGACTGCCGAGGCGGGACTGCAATCCCTACTTGCTATTGGGCGCGCGGCCCAGAAGCCGCTCGAAGAGATCGACTTGGTCAAGAATGGATGGGCCGGGTCCGTTCTTCGTGGAAACTACACGGTAACTTACACGGTGCTTCCCGGCGGAAGCCCCTTTGCCAACCGGTTGCGCTTGTACCATATTGAGTCGCACGGTGAGGCTGCCGGCGGGCAAGAGGTCGTTGTGGAAGTCAATGCCGACCTTCCGACGTTTAACCAATACATGATGTTCTCGAACATAGGGGTCACGCCGGACGACCAACCAGTATATTTTGGTGACGGGGATACCATCGCCGGACCTGTCTACGCCAATGATCAGCTGAACATCTGGCATGACCATCCCCAGAATCCAATCTTTGTCTTCCCTTCTCCCCTGGGCGATGAGTGGTTGATCATGTCGGCGGCAGATTCGGTCAACATGCATGCCGGCGATCTGACGGTCTTTGAAGACGACGGCAGCATGTATCCTGACGGGCAGCCGCAAAGCCGGTTGCGCCTCGACCAGCCGGAGGTGAGCATCGACCCGATTCAGGAGTTCTTTGATGATAGCAAGAGTGCTGCCCAGTCCGGCAGCCCCCTCAGCAATCTGTCGGGTAACTACGATATGACCTTCCACGATGATGGCTCCGTGGTCTATGAGCAGCGTGGGGGTAGCGAGGGTCCGAAGACGAACACGATCGAAGAGTTCGGCGGCGCCATCTACGTGAATGGAGATGTATACATCAGCGGCGTGGTCGATGGGGACCTGACGCTCGTGGTCGAGCATGGAATCCACATTGACGGAGACGTGGTGTACGAGTCGGCGCAGAGCCCGGACCCGTGGACGGGCGGATTCGATGCCGATACGGTGGATGACTTCCTTACCCTTCTGACCCCTGAGTATGTGAGGCTGGAGTCGCAGCCCGGGAGCAAGGCGGATGGCAGAACAATGCATGCCTCGATCTATGTCACCGAGGACAACCCGGGCGACTATTACGGGCTTTGTGCGGCGGATTGGGATAGGAACATCGGGAAGCCCAAGCTGAACCTGTTTGGCGGGGTCACGCAGTACCGGCGCGGGTTGCTCGCGCGTCCTCCGAACGTGACGGCATCGGGAACATCGCCCCAGCCTTTCGGGTATGGGAAGAACTTCTTCTACGATGAACGGATGGCGTCAAGGGCAGGTCCCTACACAAGCTATCTTGTCAGCGGTTGGGAATATCGGTAAGGTATGATGCAAACAAGGGAAGCGCGAAGGAGGGCGTAGTACAATGAAGAATATTATGAGGATGGGCATGTGCGGCGTGGCTGCTATTGTCACCGCCGCCATCGTGATGGGCGTCTGTGGCGTGGGATGCGATACGGTGACCGATTCCAAAGGAACGATCACGTTCACGACTCCGCTGATGACGGTGACCGGACGCTACGCTATCGTAGTGACCGTGACCGACACCAATGGAACTCTTTTTCTCCCCCTCCGGTGGTCGGTGTCAGAGCCTTCACTGGGTACCGTTAACGGACAGGGCGCCCTCACGGCGCTTTACGAAGGAAACGCCCGGGTCGGCATCAACGAGATCAGGGTGAAGGACCAGGCCAATGCCGAAGGCTACCTCGTGGTCAACCACCTCCCGGCCACGGGCATAGATCTGACGCCGCAAACCAATTCGATTCATGGTGCGGCGGGGGCACAGATGCAGTTCACGGTAGCCCCCGACCCCTCCCTCGCGCTGCCGCTTATATGGACCAGCCACAACGAAGGGCTGGGCGTCTTTGTGAGCTTTGGGCTCTACAACGCCGTCTATCAGACGACCGGCCATTACGGCGACAACTTCGTAACTGTGACCGACCAGATGGGGGCCTCAGCCACCGCCATCGTCTATCACCGGTAAGTTCATTAGCCGCGAGAGAACGCAGAGAACACAAAGAAAGAGGGCTGCAAAATAGGGGCGCAACGCGTCCCGATTTTGCAGCCCTGCTTCTTTGCGCTCCTTGCGCTCCTTCGCGGCTAACTAACTCTCCCCCGCGCTACGCGTAAGCCTCGGGGCCGGGCTCGGGAATCTCTTCGAGAAGCTGGTTCACGATGTCGATCGATCCCTTCCCCTCCGAATCGGCGGCGAAGTTGGTCAGAATACGGTGACGAAGCACCGGCGGTGCGGCGGCGCGAATATCGCTGCAGCCTACGTGAATCCGGCCCTCCAGCACAGCGCGTGCCTTGGCGGCCAGCACGAGATACTGTCCGGCCCGCGGACCGGCACCGGTCGACACGAAATTCTTCGTCACCTCGGGGGCGTCGTCGTACTGCGGGCGCGTTGCGCGAACCAGGCGAATGGCGTACTTGATGACGTGCGCCGACACCGGCACCTTGCGAACGACCTCCTGCAATTTCAATACGTCCTCCTGCGTGATCACGCATTCAGGTGTCTGAACCGTTCCTGCCGTGGTGGAGCCGACGATCTCCTCCTCCTCGTGCGCCTCGGGGTAGTCGACCCAGATGTTGAACATAAAGCGGTCGAGCTGCGCTTCGGGCAGGGGATAGGTGCCCTCCTGCTCAATCGGGTTCTGCGTGGCCAGCACGAAGAACGGGGCCGCCAATCGATAACTCTCGTTGCCGACGGTCACCATCTTCTCCTGCATGGCTTCGAGGAGAGCCGCCTGCGTCTTGGGTGGCGTACGGTTGATCTCGTCGGCCAACAGCAGGTTGCAGAAGATGGGGCCCTTGACGAAGCGGAACTCCTTCTCGCCCGTGTCACGGTTGCTCTCAAGCACCTCGGTGCCGGTGATGTCGGTCGGCATCAGGTCGGGCGTGAACTGGATGCGCTTGAATTCAAGGTTGAGCACCTTGGCGATGGTGCTGACGGTGAGCGTCTTGGCCATGCCGGGAAGCCCGATCAGCAGGGCATGACCGTGGGCGAGGATGCACATCAGAATCTGGTCAAGCACTTCAATCTGACCGACAATGACCTTGCCGACTTCCGCCCGGATGGCATCGGCATGGTCGCGCATCTTCTCAACCAGTGCAATCTCGTCAGCCGATGCATCGACTGGAGGCGCGGCCGGCTCCGCAGGCGGCGCGGGCGCGGGCGTAGTGTCGACCTTGGCTTCGACCTCGGGAACAGCTTCACCGTCCATGCGGAATGTGCAGACCGTCTCTCCCAGCGTGATCACGTCGCCATCCGTGATGGGCGAGCTCTCGATCATGTCGCCGTTCAAAGCGGTTCCGTTGGAGCTGTCGAGGTCCGTGATACGCCACGCATCGCCTTCGGGCTCCAGCTCGGCATGCATGCTGGATATCTCGGAGTCCTCAATGACCAGGTTGGCCTCATCGCCGCGCCCTATGACCAGGGCTGCGTCAGGGAGATCCATCTCCTGTCCTGCGAAAACACCTTCTGTAAAAATCAGCTTGGGCATGTTCATCTCCTCTTATGATCGGGAAACTCTAGCGGGTCAGCTTGATCTCGCCAAGATCTTTGATCGAACGGGTAACACGAATGCCGCCCAACTGCTCGGAATAGTTGTGGCGCGGCAGCGGCTTGCCTGCCTTGAACGACACGGGAAACAGGTCGCGCGCACGCACTACCTGCCAGCCGGGGCCGACGTCCTTGAACATCAGCAGCTTGAACGTGCGCCGGTGTTCCGAATGACCCTCGGCCGACCCCGCATCGCGAAGAAATGTGCATATGGCTCGGGCCTGGTTGCCGCGACCGGTGGTTCCTTCCAGGCGGTGGATGAACTTTTTCTTGAAGTAGGGTTCACAGGCATCGACGGTGGTCTTTATCTTCTTGCGGTCCTCGGCCGCGAGTGTGTTGGGGTCGCGGTGCAGGCGGAGGCCTTCATAGAAACGGTCCTTGTAGATCACGATCAGGTCATACTTGCGCATCGGCAGGCCCGTTAAATAGAAACTCCGCCGGTCGTCATCCATAATCCTGGCCTCGTAAACGAAGCGGGGCTCATCGGCGGGAATGGCCAACACCGACTCAAGCGGGAGCGAAGGCGACGCTATGCGCCCCTGGATGCCTCCCTTTGCAGTAGGGTCAGACTTCGTGTAGAGGCGGTTGCGCCCCGGATCGATTGTTCCATCGTCGCGGATGATCCGTACCCCCATGCCGGCCGGCACCCGAGTTTCGGCCGCGGCGTGGCCCACGACTGTCAACAGTGTGAGAAGAAAGAAGATCTGCTTCATAGCGTATCCTTGGTTGCCGCGCGCCTTCCGTTATCATTGAGTTCATCGTCTGCCATCTGGATCCAGCGATCGAACCGCTCGGCCTGGGGGTGAAACTCGAGACGCTTGCGTGCCTCGACGCAGAACTCCCTGAGCTCCTTGGTCGGGACCTCGAGATCGACCATGCAGTCGAGGAGGGTTTCGAGCGCGTCCCCGATGTAGCTGGACGCCTCGACGGCGTCGCAGTAGCCCTTGAGCAACCGGCGGGCGCGGGGGATCTGCCCCAGGGCCCTGTAGAGCCGTGCTTCCAGCAGTGTGAGGTCGCCCGAGAGTTTGCTCAGCGGGAACTGGCGCTCCCACAGGGAGAGCACCTCGTGGGTCTCGGCGTAGGCGCCCTGGTCAAGGTAGGTGCGTACGGTCTCGGATGCGGACGCTTCGAGAACGGCCTTCATCTTCCAGTCGGCGACAGGCGCGGTGGCGGCTACCTGCTGGCGTGGGCGGTGCCGCGCTTCGCGCTGAGCCTTGAGCTCCTCGCTCGTCCGGGCCAGGCGCCGGCTCAACGTGGGGGCATCCTTGGCGCTGATCTTTGCGGCCTTGAACCGGTCCTGGACATCGGCGTAATGCCGGGTCGCTTCGTTCAGGTTGCCGGCCAGGAGCTCGACATCGCCGAGGCGGATCTTGGCCCATTCCCGGGTCTCGCCGACACCAGTGGCGAGTGTTCTGAGGATTCTACGGGCCCCATCCAGGTCGTCCATGTAGTACATCAGGATCTCAGCGCGCCTGAGATGAAGCATGCCGCGGTTGCCCGCTGCCGCCTCGAAGCGCGTGGTCCATTCGAGGGCGGCCTTGGGGTCGATGGCCGGTGCGACCATAAGAAAGTGGTCCTGGAGAATAGCCAGCTGGTCTCGCGGGGCGGACCGCTTGAGCGCATCCCAGTGCTTGGAGAACAGGGTTGCCAGAAATGCCCGGCCCTCGCCGACCGAGAGGGTGCGGGCCAGGTTGTTCCACATACTCTTGTCCCAGTCGTGCGTCGGGTCTGCGCCCTCTGGTGTCGCTCGCACAATGGCAAAGCAGGCGTCGCGAAAGGCTTCACGGGCCGTGGCATCTTCAAGGGTGGTCTCAGCGTCGCTGTACGCATAGAAGGGGCGCATCGCGCGCGTCTGCTGTTTTCCCTTGGTGGCGGTGAGCGCGATGGTGTGCTCGCGTGCTCCCGCGAAGATCCACGGAAGCGCTGCCCCGGTGAATTGGCGTTTGCCGGGGAGCGTCCATGTGTACGTGGTGTCGTCGGGGTTGCCGTCGGTAACGGCACCCATCCGGTAGTAGATCAGCGGCTTCTCGCCCTTAAACCAGTAGTTGTGCACCGGCTGCATCTTTATGGCCGCCACGGGCGTGCCGTCGCGTGACTTGACGGCTGAAAGAAGGCAACTTCCCGAGCGCACGATTTCCCTGTTTTCTACCACGCGGCTGGCCCACTTTGCCGTGCCCGGGAACTTCTCTTGCTTCGGACGTGGCCCGCCCAGATCCTCCATCTTTGTGCCCGGTGGCGCCCAGGTCATCCACACGCTGCCCTTGCCCTCGCTGAAGGGCCCGGGGACGTTGCAGGCCGAGAGAAGATCGAGCCGATGCAGTCCTTCGGAAAGCGTGCGGTATTGGCCGATGCCGCCCCACTTGTCAATCCGTTTGGAGAGCGAGATCGTTTTACCATTCATCTTCGCCTCCATCTGGCCGGACATCCTCATCGGCGCCAGCCATGTCTTTCCCTCCTTCTCCACCTCCAGGTAGGATAACAGGTAGAACGCGCAGGGCGCGGGACGCCCCGTCAGGTCGCCAGAGACAGAGAGCGCTGACTTACTGTGACCCGGGTTCTGGCGAAAATGGACGCGCGGACTAACCGATCCCAGGCCGGCAAGACGCGAGGCGGCGCCCATATCCCCGCGATCGGGGTTGGCGCACAGGATCGAGCTGGGGGTCAACCCCGTGTCGGGGTTCCACAGCTCCAGCGCGCGCCCCGGCGCCACATAGATGTCGACCGTGTTTTCCGATGTGGGTGCTTCAAAGACGATCGCCAGGCCCGAGGCCTGGTTGTGCCAGAGGGCGTAGCTCTTCAGCGGATTGCCTCCGGAATCAAAGGCGTGCGTGACGGGGTAGGGCTTGGGGAGAATGCCGCCGTCGGGGATGGCCACAAAGTAGCCCGCGCTCTCATGCGTGGGGGCGCCAGAGAGATGATACGTAAAACGCAGGGGGGCGTCGCCGACTTCCCAGTCGGCGATGGCCGGAAGTGCTACTCCAAGAATGAGTGTCAGGAGCAGAAAACGGCTATTCACCCTTCGCCTTCGGTGCCCGCTTCCTGGCGCCCGGCTGTCGCCTGGCTCTAGCCGGCGCCCGGCTACCGCCCTCTCTGATCTTGGTGATGAGCACCGGCGGCTGCGGTGGTTTCTTTGCTTCGGTCCGCGACATCGGGGTCACGGGGCAACAGCAACAGGCGTCCATTGTCTCTGCGGAGGATGCAGTGCGCGGTGGGGCCGGTGGCTTCTTCCGGTTGACCGGCGGGGGGACGAATCCCGGCTCGTCAGAGCCGTCGCCGGCAGCCAGTGCGGTTCCCGAACACAATGTGGCCGCCAACAGGGGGGCCAAACCTCTAGTCAATTTCTTCTTCATAGACAACCTCCATTGTTAATCTACCACCCACGTGGGTAAGAATTCAAGACCTCATCTCGGGTCCAGCGACGGTACAGAATATGGCTGTCGTGCGGGTGATAGGGCAGCGCATCCGAATAGCCGGGCACCACCACTTGAACCACCGGAAACCCGACTGCCGGATCGGTGAAATCGACCACGAAACAGTCCAGCCCCAGGTTGGCATAGATGTCGAGTGCCCGTTGGATGTCGTCCAGACAGTCATCCGACGGATGGCCCCGATCAAAAGGCACGACGTCCCCCTTTTCCAGGAAATCGGCCCGTGTGAACGGCACAAAGCCGAACATGAAAGAAGACAGGAAGATGTCCGTATCATCACCCACACACTTAAGGTTCCTGAAATCGTCCTTCAGTACGCGTTCCTGGTCATCCGGCCGCGCCTGGATAAACTCGTCCAGACGCCGGCCCTGCACGTACTCCGTGAAGACGCGGGTCAGGGCCAGCTCGAGGTCAAAGGCGGCCCCAACCTTGAAGAAATGGTGAAACTGGAACTCCTCGGGGATATTGGAGTCTTTGAAGTAGGCCCCAATGCAGGGGAGTTCGCCTCCGAACGACAGGTCTTTTATGGTGACCTCAATGCCCTTATCCTGCACGAATGCCAGCAGTTCCTGGATCAGTCGGCTTGGGATCGAAGCGGGGTCGATTGTAGGTATGACCATCCTGTTTTTCAGCACTGTGATGTGCGACCGGCGCTCGAAGATCTCCGTCATGGCATGCACCAGTGCCTCTTCGAGCCGGTTGCCGGAGGCCAACCCGTTTGGTCCGCTGATCTGGCGGATGTACTCGATGGGGAGCGAGACCGTCTCGTTGCTGAACAGCGAGATACCATCAACCCAATGCTGCGAGCAGTCGAGGGTCCTAATTCGTTCGAGTAATGCCGGCGTGAGCGTGGATACGTGGGGTAGCATTTTCTCAATGGGGAACGCGTTTGTGATCTCGTCCTGGTGCCCCACCTGGTAGCCGGGCAGTGCCGTCACCGCGCGCGCAGCCATCCACTCGGCGCTTTCAGCCAGCGCGCCGGCGCGGCTCCATAGCTCCGAGGTGCCTTTGCCCATGGCCCGGAACTCAAGCTCGTCGATGAAGAGCGCGGACCAGTGAAGATGTTCGGCTACCTCTTCTTCAATCAGCCGGTACTCATGCTTGGCCCGAAGAAGCGGCTCCAAGTGGGCAATCGTGTTCTCCGGCGTCTCGCAACGCCCCCCGGCTATTCGTTTGCAGCTTTGCAGCTTCATTTGAGATATCCATTAGTCTTTTCGGCGGCTTGCGTGCCTTCGGCGATGCACTGGGCCACGGAGGCTCCGCCGTTGATCATACCACCGGCGGAGAAGACATTCTCGGCAGAGGTGTGGGGAAGATCGTCAGCTACCTCGAGTTGCATGGCTTCGATGACGAGGGATACCGGCAGAATGCCCTCACTGCCGGTTGTTGTCCGTCCCGCAGATGGCGGCAAGACGTGTTCAACGCGCAGGCCGGTCAACCGGCCGCGGGCGTCCGTCTCGTATCCCAGCGGTTGTGTGAGCGGAAGGCAGTGAACCCCTTCGCTCTTGAACCAGTCCTCGCTTCGGTGCCAGTGCATGGCGGAGCGCGGTCCTCCATACACGATGTAGACGTTCCTTGCTCCCAGCATTTGTGCGGCGACGGCAGCATCCATGGCGCAGTCGTCACCGGCCAGGATCGCGACGTCGTCGGGAACGGTGGTGCGCGAGCCGGCCTTGGTCTCGCGCAGGAAGTCGATTCCGCTCATGACGCCCTCGACCGCGCCCAGCGACGACTCCTGCCAGAGGCCGATGGCGACGAGCACGGCGTCGTATCGGGTGTGAAGCGACACGATGTCAGTATCCTGCCCGAGCGCCGCTCCCAAGCGCAGTGTAAGGCGACCGGCCGACAAGGCCGGCGCGAGCACGGCGTCGATTTCCGGCTGACTATCCGGCAGGCGGCGTGACGGAATCAGAATGTGAGGCGTTCCGCCCAGAACGCACTCCCTCTCGATAATGGTAACGCAGTGTCCTTGTTCGAGTAATCTGACCGCGCATGCGATGCCCGTCGGTCCGCCGCCCACGATCCCAATATGTCGTCCGGATTCCGCCTCCGGAAGGACCACCCCCGGCAGACCGGCGTCACGCGCCAGCCATGCTATGGTGTACTGGATATCCGCGATCGGTGTGGGCTCTTGACCCAACGCGCGCTCGGCGCGTGCGCCTTCGGTGAACATCCACGGGGGATTGAGGTGCGAGCACATCTCGGGCAGCGGGTTGGCCTGTCTCAGGATGTCATAGCTGCGGGCAATGTCATCATCTGCGAACGCCTTGACGAAACCCGGCACGTCGGTGTGGTTTGGGCAAGCCGCACTGTAGTGCGCCAGGGCGCTCTCGTCAGAACGACGCGCCCTGTCGGCAAGACGGTCGGGGTCATAAGGCTCCGGGGCGCTACTCATCCGCCACCTGCTTTCCCACGGGGGCGATGTAGATCGCAAACTCCTCTTTGCCGTCCACCCCGAGGAGTGCGTCCATCTTGACCTGGTTATAGGCCAGCATGGCACAGGCGCCGGCGCCAATCGACTCGGCCGCCAGGTAGAGGTTCTGGCAGACATGACCCGCCTCGATGGCAATCATCCGGTGCGCAATGGGGCCGTAGCGCCACTCGGTGCGGTAGGGCACGGCAGTCCAGACGAAGACGACGGCGGCCTGCGGTGGGGCGGCTTGGCCATAGCATGCGGCCTTGATCTTGGGAGCCAGCGCCTTGTCTTCCCGTATCTGTATCAGGGCGTGTTCGTGTGGCAGGAACCGGTAGACCCCGGGCGTCAGTCCCTCCACGCGATTCAAGAGAAGATAGGTCTCGAAAGGATGCCGGGCACCGCCGGACGGAACCGTGCGGTACTGATTGACGATCCTTCCTTCGGCATCCCGATCGACCTTCGCAACCCCCTGCGTACACCACAGGAGAAAACTCAACTCTTCAAGTGTCAGGGGCGTCGCGGCAAAGGTGCGGTGACTGCGCCGCTGCGTGACCACATCCTTCAGTGGCATCTGTCCCAGGGCGAGCGTTTCGGGACGAGGGAGGGCAATCCGCTTGGCATCGCCAGGGATCGGTTGCCGTACCGGTGGCGCGGGCAGGCCTTTGCGCTGGTCGGTCTCCTGCCGCCAGTCGCCCATGTGTCCCTTGAGCAGCACACGCAACTGCTCGCGCGGTAGCTCGGTGAGTGGTCTTACCTCGGCATGGGCGGCAAGGGAGAAGAGGAGCAAAACCGACAGTACGCGTTGCATCACAGCGTCTCGTTGAGCTTCTTGTAGTAGTCGGCAACAAGGTCGCGGTAGCGGGGCGGGGCCTCGTCGGGGCCGGCCGCCAGAACGTCATCGAGGAGTGCGGAGGATTTGCCGTCGGTGAGCGTCGAAGCCGGTCCGGCCTGGAGCTGGGTACGGGCGCGTTTGAGTGCTACGACCGCCTGCTTGCGGTGTTCCTTGATCTGTTCGATCGGATGCCCTTCCGCAATGGCGTCGGCGGCCTGCCGCAAGTGGTGGGCCGCGTTCTTGAGTGAGTCGGCACGTACATTCTTGAGCGAGGCCTTGGTGTACATGGTGTCGGCCTGCTTGGCCATCAGCGCTTCCATGCCGTCGAGGGAGCCTTCCTCGGTGGAATCCATCCGCCGTGTGCCGCCACCCATTCCGACATCGTCGGCCTTGCCGGAGGCCTGTTTACCACCGCCGGTAGCGGCCGTATCGGCTTCGCCATCCAAGTCCACCTGGCCGTCCTGGGTGGGATCCTGCGTGCGCCGGGCTTCCATATTCGGGTCGCCTTCGCCGATGGTTCCGGAACCGGAGGCGTTCTCTCCCACGGCCATGCCCTGGCGACCGACATTCGAGCGACCATCCTGTTCCTTGTGGTCCGGCGTCATGTTGCCCGACTTCCCCTTGGCTCCGAAGCTGGTCGTGTCGCCTTCCTTCACTTCCCATCCCGCCTCAACATCCCCCATGCCGTGGTTGGTCGCTCCATCCTCTGCATCCTCAGCGCCCTCTTCGGCTTCCTCCAACAGGTCGCCAATCAGGTCTTCGGCCTGTGCCGCCAACGCGCCGAGAGCAACGCCCTCTTCGGGCATCTCCTCCTTGTCGAACGCCTCGGTCGTGATGACGTCGTCTTCCGCCTCTTCCTGGAGCCATTGCTCGAGATCCTCTATGCGCTCCTCGGCCTCGCCCATTGCTTCGAGGTAATTCTGGCGATCGCGCTTGGCGTAGGCCTTCTCGGTCGGGTCTTCCATGTCGATGCCGGCGGCTTCCTTCTCCTCTTCGTCCATAATCTCATGTTCTTCGAAGACGCTGAAGACGTCTTCGACCAACTCGTTGGCGACGCTCAGTTCGGCAAAGATGTGGAGGTCGGTCGGAATCTCGAGCAGGGCTTGCTTGGTGTTCTTCACGATCTCCTGGTACTCCTCCTCCATCATGTCGATCGCCTCTTCGGAGGAGGCGTCCTTCTGCTCTTTCACCATCTCCATGGCCTGGATAGCCTTCTCATGAATGGCGCGGATCTTCTCGAGTTTCTCGCCCGCGTGCTGGAGGACATCAAGCATCTCCTCCTCCCGCTCGGCTTGCCCGGATGTTTTGATGGCGCTGAGGTGTTTCTGTAGGGCTTCAAGTTTGCTCAGGGCCTGCCGCTCATCGGGCAAGGCATCGGCGGGCTGGTTGTTGTCGAGATCCTCGGCCGCGAGCATCATGTCGTCGCGAATGCCGGCGCTGTCACACCGCGTAGCCAGATCGGTCAGAGTGGCGGCGAAAGCCTGGTCGTTGGCGCGGACCGCCGCGGATTCCTGGCGACAGGTGTGGACAAAGTCGGTGAGGTCTTCGGCCAGCTCATCCTGCGTGTCCACAACGCGTGAGCCGACCTTGGCCTTGGTCTTGACGTATTCCTGGGTGGCCTTAACGACGCGCGCTTCACCGCGGACAAGGGCGTCCAGCATGTTGGAAAGCGCACTGACGCGCTGGTCCTTGCTCGTTTGCGCCGACGCCGCCTGCGCATACGTAAGTTGCCGCAGGATCTTCTCTTCCATGTTGATGGCATCGGTACTCAGCGTGGCCTTGTTGTCGTTCACGGGAAGGCGCGCCAGGACGTCGATGACCTCTTGCATTTCGTTGAGATAGAGTTTCTTGGTGGGGGCCGTCAGGCTTCCCAGCGGCTCACCGGGTGTGGCTAGCAGCTCACGCGTCAGCATGCGGATCTGGCGCTGCTGTTCGGCTGCTTCGTTCCACTGCTGAGCAGTGGTGGCCATGAGGGTGGACTGGCAGGTGCGCGTACGGGCGATATTGTCGCGCTGCATCTCGATCAACTTGCCCAACGTGGAGGCGACTTCCTGCGCGGCCTTGGTCTGCTGCTTGCTCGTATCCGTCATCGACGCCGCGTTGAACAGGATGGTCTCGGATCGCGCGATGTGCGGCCGGTCGGGTCGGTTGTCGCGGGCCACGATCCGGAACCCGATGGCACGTCCATCCTCTGCATCAACCGCTTCGCTCCAGACTGTGGCAAATGATTCCGCACCGCTCGGGGTCCAGCGCCCGACTTCCTTGCCATCCTCGTCGCGTTTTGATCCGGGCTTCACGCGTTGGAGCACCAGGTTTGCCACGCCGTAATCATCATCCACCGTGAAGTCAATTGTGGGCTTGCTGCCGGGGGGAAGGGTGGGGCGTCCGGTCGGGGCGATGATCGTGATGACCGGCGCGTTGTCGGGGACGATCATGAACGCCACCTCCGTTTCAATCTGTTCGCCGAACGTGTCCGTCGCACTGATAGACAGGCGAGTGCCCTCGGTAATCGTCAGCTCTGCGGTCCGTACGTTCTCCTCGCCAGCGGGACGCGCACGCAGCGGAACCGGTGTGTCCTGCTGCATTTGCACGGACGCTGACGTAAGCGCCCCGTTGCAGGTGAGTGTCAGGGTGACGCGCGAGCCTTCGGGGATCGCCATCTCGTCGGCCAGGCCGTCAAACCTGGCGGGAGTGATGCCGGTGTACGAAGGCGGCGTGACGGTCAACTCAACCGCGGTGCAGGCCAGCGGGGGGCGTGGCGTTACCTCGAACCACTCGGGGAAAGGAGCATCCCCGGCGCGGAACCGGTAGCGCACGGCTGTGGTCAACAGCGGGATGCGATGCGAAAAGCGCTCTTCCGGGTCCCCTTTGATCGTGCCCAGCGTGTGAGTGGCGGTGTCGCCATCGGCCGGCTTCACATCCAGCAGCACGCGATGCCCGCGCTGTCCCGACACTTTGCAGGCCAACACAACCGGTTTGCCCTGCGGTGCCGTAGTGGTGCCGGGCGTCACGCCCAGTAGTTGCGTAAGACTGACCGGCGGGGTGTTGGCGAACGGATTGGTCACGCGCCACACCGCCGTTGCCCAGGCGCGGCCGGTCAGGGCCGTGGGCAGCAGCATGACGGCCAGGGTTACCGAGAAGGCGGCGAACGCCCAGTGGTGCAGGCGCCGGTTCTTCATCTGTTTGACGCTGACCTTGTTCCATCCCTTAATGTCGCGCCTGAGATAAGCGCTCTTAAAGGGGTCGTCGCCGGGCGCAGATGCAAACTGAAGGTAATTGATCAGGTGGCTGTCCAGCTCGGGAAACGCGCGTTCCACGGACGCGGCCACGGCCTGCGGCGTCAAAGGATGACGAACCGCCCGCATCAGCCACCAGATCGTGGCGCCGAGAACGCCGAGCAGGAGTACAAACACCGTGAACCGAGCCGGCCGGCCGAACTGGAGCAGGAGGTCAGACAGAACAAAGACGAACAATCCGCCCAGCAGCACGGCGGATGCAATCATCATCCGAACCTGTGCATCCCAGCGCCGCACCGTCCTGCCGATGCGACCCAGATCCTTGTTGAGCGATGTCCGTGTCATTCTTGCCCTAGTAGCTACCTGTGTTCTGTCTGCTGTGTAGGGCGCCACCGTGTGGCGCTTCTTATTGCCGCACACGGTGCGGCCCTACACGCTAACTCAAATGGTCAGTTCATTCACGCTTTCAGACGTTTTCTCGTTGTCCGTTCTCGTCGCCGTTCTCGTTAACCCTTCCCTACGGAAGCTTGTACACCTTCACATTGTCAATCGAAACGCCCTGCGCCGTCCATACGTAGACCGAGAAGAATCTGACCTGCCGGAGATGTTTCTTCGCCGCCGAGGAGAGTTTCTGCATGGGGAAATCGAGCGTTACCTTCTTCCATGAAGTCGGGAATCCGGTTTCGGCTTTGCTCTTGTAAACCATACGCGTTTCACCGGGATAGGGCTCATCGTGCGGGCGTATGCCGGGCAACCAGCGGTAGCCGGCGAAGTAGACACGGGTCGGGGCGCCCTTTGATGCCTTGATGTCCATTGTGCAGCGGTAGCGGGCGCCATACTCGTATGGTATGAGCTTGCTCTCAACCTTGCTTTCTTTCTTCGGGGTAATCTTGAGGACGGTCTTCTTCATGCCGTCACGCGGAACCAGGGATACCGTATTCTTGTTCCCCATGTAGACGCTGCTACCGGTCCACGCGTAATCCACCATCCACCCCTTGAATGGATCCTTCGGATCATCGAAACTACCGTTCTCCAGCAGATTCTCCGGCGTCGCCGCCAGGGCGGATGTTGCGAATAGAACGATTGCTAAACCAAGCCACTTCTTCATTACCGGGCACTCCTCTGCAATTCCTGCGCCCCCCGGGCGCTGACCTCAGACTTCCGATCTCCGACCTCCGGAACCTACGGCATATTCCCTAATTTCCTAACCACCCATTCTACTGTCAGAAGCCCGATCAGGCAACCCAGGATCAACCACTGTTGCCAGAGCGAGCTATACTCCGAAATCTCATCTTCCTCGGCGGTGAAATCGAGTCCGTTCAACGTGCGGTCAAGCGCCTCGGCCGTCTCGCAATAGCGGCCCCCGCTGGTGCGGGTGATGGCCTGTAACGCGGCGCTGTTGGCCGGTCGAGGCATGGACTCGGGCGTGAAGGGTTTGACGAAGAACGATATGGGGTCGGACTGCACCGTCTGTCCCCCAACTTTCGCCTGGGCCAGCGCCTTGTGGAGTCCGGGCTGATCGGCCTGGAAGGTGTAGCCGCGGCCGGGCACCGACTTGCCGGATGCCGTGGGAATGAATCGGCTGGCCATCGTGAACGGTACTGCGCGGCCATCCGGTCCGGTAATGACACACTGAACCGCGAGTGTCTCATCCAGCGCATCGGCCCGGCTGCCCTGGACGGTCAGTTCGAGATCTTCGCCCAGGAACACCTGTTCGCGATCGGCCGCGATCTCGAACACTCTGCCCTCCAGCTCCTGCTCTTCGGGGGTCAACCACGCAACAAACTGGTCCCAGAAGCGGCGATAGGGCTGGTTCGTACGTGCATCCGGGCTGAGCTGCCATTTCCAGAGCGAATCGGTGAAGACGGCCGCCACCTTGCCCTGACCGTACCGCAACGAGGCGATAATGGGTTGCTTGCCGACGGGGGTGCTGACCTCGACGAGCGAACGCGCCCCGGGGCTCATATCCCTGAACTGGAATATAGAGCGTACCGGCGGGATGATCTCCCACAGCTCGGGGTCGCCGGCGAACGCGGGATGGGCGCGTCCGGTGTCGGTCAGCTGCACCGCAAAATCGCCCTCCTGGATCGCCGCACCGCGCTGGCGTGCCGGGAGCAGCTTGCTCAGCGGAGAGGCGGCGAACCCCTTGTTGCCCCACGCCTTGGTCCCGCCCAGCAGCACCAGGCTGCCGCCGTTCTCGACGAAGGTGATCAGGTTGGCGGCACGCACTGGCCCCAGTTCCTCGGCGTCCAGGTTGCCCAGGATGACAATCTTGAAGAAGGCGAGCTGGTCTTCGCGCATCTCGGGAGTCATGCTGCCGGCCTGGCCGATCGTCATGAATTTGCCGCCGGGTCCGCGCAGGAAGATAAGCGGCATCATCTGCTTGTTGGCCTTGAGCGCTCTTCCGAGGTACTTCGATTCCCAGCGTGGCGGTCCCTCGACATAGAGCAGGTGATTGCGCGAGGTGATCACCTGGACCGATACCGCGTAGGCGTTATCCTCGTCGTGCGATTCTCCCGGCAGTGTCGGCACTTCGACCCGGTAGGTGAACACGCCCACCTCGGGGTGGTTCAGCTCGAACGTCACGTCACGCGCACCGCCGCTGTCCGGGATCTGGATCGGCCGTTCTTCCAGCAGAACATCGTCCCTGTAGAGCTGCACCGTAACGGGTTCGTCCTTGGTGCCCTGGCCGGACACGACCGCCTTCAGTTCACTCTTCCAGTCAACCGTCACGCGCTTCGGCGTGGTGACGGTATCGACGCGCAGGTCCGGGTCCATCTGCCAGGCCGCGTCGGGCTCGAGTCGCAGGGCGTAGATAGGGAAGGGGCGGGATTCCGATGCCCAGTCATCCATGGCCTCGCGTGTGTCAATGCCGTCGCTGAGGAGAAGGCAACCCGCCACGTTGAGACCGCTGTAGCGCGTGGCCACACGTTTCAGCGCGTCACGGATAAAGGTGCTTTCGCCGTCAGGCTCCAGCGCGCGCCCTTCCTCGATGGTCAGTTCCGGGCTGACCTCCTTGGAGAAGCTGTAGGCCTCTATATCGCACTCGGCCGCGACGCTGTCGGCCCAGGAGAGATCCATGGCGGCCAGAGCGGTTGTCCATCGATCCAGTATCTCCTCCGACGGGGATAGCTTCATGCTGCGCGACGTGTCGAGCATGACGACAAAGCGGGGCTTCTGGGTACGGGTCAGGATCTCCTTGCGACCCGGCATGAAGAGACACCAGGCCAGCAACCCGATGAACAGTGCACGCACGAAGGTCATGAGGATCATGCGCCAGTTGCGCGTCGTGAAATACCAGTACGTAAACGCGGCGACGGCGATGGCGACTCCAACGCTGATCCAGATCAGGAGCGAGGCGACGCTATGTTCGTAGACAATCATGCGCCCTTCACTTTCCCTGCCGCGGTGATGCCGAGCGTCTCAGACAGCGTGGGCACGCCCCGCACCAGCGCGTTGCCGTATGCCACCTCGACCGCAGCCACGATCAGTGCCAGCCAGAGCAAAGCTTCACCGAAGGTACGTCCAATGCGGTGCTCCTCGATCTGGCGTAGAAGCTCGGCCTTGTTCATCGAAAGGACTACGTCGTCGATACCCAGCCGGTCCGGGATTTCGTCCGCGACAATCGGGGTCAAGTCGGACTCCTGTCGCGACAGGTTGACCGCCAGCGCCGCCTTGGGGTCGGGCTGCGTTGACGTGCTGAGGGTATAGATACCCGGGAGCTGCAGCTCCTCGGCATGCAGAACGGTTGCCCCTTCAACCGTCGTGCGGCGCAGTGATATCTTATCGCCCTTCGGATTGCGCAGCGTCGAGTCGGCTGTCGCCTCGGGCAGGTGTTCGCCCAGCGGAAGGCTGTCGGTGGTCCAGAGGTACGGACTGAAACGGCCCATGCCGGCGGCGTACTGGACAAACTGGTGAACCAGGGGCAGGAAGTAGGGCGAGAGCGGGAAGTCGCTCCACGACCGGTTGGCCGAAACGGTCAGGCCGAAGACATTTCCGCGCCCGAAGGGACGTGAGAGTACGAAGGGCGTTTCGGCCTCGGAGGCGACCAGCGTCTCCGTCTCCTCGGCCAGCTCGGTCCATTCCAGCCGCCGCCGCATGGTCAGCACCGGGGTGCCGAGGCCCTGGCGGAGTGAATTGAGCAGGGGATGGGTCGGCTTGTTCCATCGCAGAATCTGTGCGCGATTCGCCATCGGCACATCGACGATCGCGCTGACGGTTCCCGGCAGACAGCGCCACGGCGCATAGTCCTCAACGCGGCCGCCGTTCCCGGGCCAGACGACCAGCAACCCTCCGCCGCGAACGTACTGTTCCACCTGCGTGAGCTCCTGGCCGGGCAGGGGAAGGCTGTCGCAGAGAAAGAGGCAGGCATAGGAGGAGAGCGATTCGGTGGAGAGCGTATCGGGCGTGATCGTCTTGAGACTGATGCCTGATGCGCCGTCTCCTGCCGCGCCAAGGGCGAGGCGCAGGAAAAGCGTCGCATCCTTCGATCCCACACACAGCGTAGGCAGGTGCTCGCGTGTGCGGACCAGGAAATGAAGCGTGTCATCAAGCGGCAGGTTGTCCTCGGGCGTCTCGATGTGTGCGGCGTGGGTGCCCGGACCCAGGGGCGGAACGGTGAAGGTGGCGCCCGACGCGGCGGTGTCGCCCTGTGCGATCGCGCGGCGGTCGACTTCTTCGCCATCCACGACCAGGGAGACAATCGTGTCGCGCGCCACGCCGCTGGCGGCCAGGTGGACACCCACGCGGACGGGCATATCCGCCATGATGACCGGGGGGTCGAGCGTTATTTTGACCGGGGAGGTATTTTCGGGGTTGGCGACACCCAACAGGCTTACGAAGACCGTGGCATGCTCGACCAGTGTGCCGGCATCCCAGCGCT
>JADHWE010000018.1 GCA_016783675.1 Kiritimatiellia bacterium | reverse complement strand
CTTATTGGCGGTCATAGCTCCTGTTCCTCTCCTCTTGATGTTGTGTGAGAACTCACCAAGAGTAGGGGCTGGGCTATGGCCATTCAATTCATAATGGAATCATAAGAAACTCGTTTGGGAAATCCGGATAGACCCGTATATTGTGACGATGCGCAACATGCGGCGCGGGCTGTCTGTGTTGCCAGTGCATGAACTCGAAGACACGCGGGCGACTGTCGAGAGGGAAACAGCCTACCGGCGCAACGGAGCAAAGGGACTGATTCAGAAACGTTTGGATGACTTGCCCGAAGCCGTTGCCGACTTGATCCGCAAAGAGATGAAGACCAACGGTGAAGAGTACGCCGCGGCTGCCCGTGTCGTCTATTCGCGGGCACTGTCAATTTACCTAAAGAAGCACCCTGAAATTGAAGGGCTGACCGAAGCGAAACAAGCCGTTGCAGACAGGCTCAAAGTGAGTCTGTCCACCATTAAGCGCTACACAGGAAAGGCCGTCTAAAAATCTTGGTTCAGTGCTCTTAGTGCACCTTCTCACGTTCTGTTTGAATCGTCTTGACGATTGAGAACGGAACCCGAACGGAGGTACACAAGATGACACAGCAAGCGCAACTCATAGAAGCAGTACTACAGGCACCGGCCGACCGAGCCGACGCCATACTTCAGGCCGCCACCGGCAGCGATAAACCCCGCATGGGAACGGCACGCGAGGCCGCCGCAATTCTCGGGGCATGCGTTCGCACGGTCGAGCGGTATGCACGGCAAGGCGCATTCCCGAGGGTCCACCTATCGCCGCGCAAGGTCCGATACGACCTGACAGCGGTCGAGCGTTTCGCGCGGGTAGGGCGGTAACATGACCACCGCCGAAACACCCGAGGCCAAGGCCGCACGGATCGGCGCATTGAAGGCCAAGCGCGCGCAATCCCTTGCGCTCTGTGAGCAGTTCCAGTCCGAACTACTGGACGGCCGCACGGTCGACCAGGTACGTGCCGACGCTATCAAGGAAGGCCACGACGCCCAAGACATCGAGCGCGCGCTTTCCGCGGCCGTGGATATGCAGACGGTCAAGGCTGATGCCCGCAAGAAGTCATCACCAAAGAACGGCACGAAGGGCGGGCGACCATCCTTCGACCTGGCAGAAATCGCGCAACAGTTCGCCGCCGACAAGCTGACGATGCCGAACGGGTTTCTTGTGGCCCGACACTACCGCGATGAGTGGCACCGCTTTGCTGATGGGTGGCACCCGGTATCTGATGGCGAGATGGAAAAGACCGTCATGGCCTATCTACAGGACCATGCCGACGCGGCGAAACTTGCACGGACTCACTACGCAAAGAACATCCTGGCGAACTTGGCTTCATTCAACATGGCAGGCATACCCGCAACGGTAGAGAAACCATGCTGGCTATCCACCTGCGACGATGCCCGGCAATGGATGGCGTTTTCCAATGGTATCGCCGTGGACGTGTGGCGCTACGCTGAACAGCTTGCCAATGGGGACACCCCACGCGACTACACGCGCACGGTCACGCCGGATCTTTTCAGCTCTGACTTTGTGTCGTACCCCTGGGATGAAAGCGCCGTGCCGGATCGGTTCATAGACTACCTGTCCCGCGTGCAACCGGACCAGGAATCGTTTGACGCTGTGCGGCGCATGATGGGGTTACTCTTGGCCGACACCGGCAAGTTTGAGGTGTTCTGGCAACTCTACGGACGTGGGGCCAATGGCAAGACTGTCTTGTTGGATATCATCGAGGCGCTTGTGGGGCGGCGCAACGTGTGCCGTGTGGCGTTGGAGTCACTCGCACCGGGCACCCGGTTTCAATCCTTCCCCCTGGCAGTCTGTAAGGTCAACGTGGCTGGCGAAATCGCAACCGACCTTGGCCGGACTGCATACGCGGCCATCGAGGGACAGCTCAAGCATGCTGTGTCGGGTGGCACCATCGAAATCGAGCGCAAGGGGATCGACAAGACCGAGGCCAGATGCCGCGCGCGTTTCGTCATGGCAGGAAATACGTTGCCAACATTTTTCGATAAGTCGGATGCGATCTGGCGACGGTTGAGGATCGTACCTTTCAGCGTGCAGATTCCAGAGGGCGAGCGGGATCCAGACCTAGCGCAGCATATCATTGCTGAAGAGTTGCCAGCAATCGCGACCTGGGCCCTGGATGGCTTGGCCGAGGTCATTCGCATGGGGCGTGTTCCAGACTGTGCGGCTGGCGCTGCGATGAAGACCCGCCATCGTGCCGACTGCGACCACGAGCGCGCCTTCCTTGATCAGTTCGAAGCCGGTACGGATGGCGACCGGATCAGGAGCGCGGAACTCTACGCCGCGTATACAGGATGGATGCAGGCGAACGGATACCGGGCGCTTGGATCGGCCAAGTTTGCGGCGCGGGTTGAAGACGTGTTCCCGGCGGCAACTCATAAGCCAATGAAGGTTGAGGGCGTGACGGCGCGGGCGTGGGCAGGCATTCGAAGGGCAAAAGTTACAGAAGTTACACCTCCCATATAAGGGTTATGGAAACCTAAATTGAAGTAGGTTTCCATAGGGTGAGGTTAGCAGGTGTAACTTCTGTAACCGGGGCGATGAGATGAGCATAGACAGACAGAACAGGGCGACCGGCAGACAGGCCGCACGCGTGGCGACGATTGCACAGGACAGGCTTTCAGGGGCAGGGGCAGGCATGGACAGGGACAGTCCACAGAGGGGGGTCACGGGTCCTTCTGGGGCGAATGATCGGCGACACCTTACTAACCGACCCTCACGAAAAACACTCATACCGATTAGAGAAACGAAGGTTCACTTATGAATGATGACCACATTGCCTTGCTGTCCCGTATCGCTGGCGAGATTGACAGCCTTTTCACAATGACGCTACTCGGGCGCGTGAAGGGAGATGCCTCTGACCGCGTGGGCCGATGGCAGGCCGCCTACGAAATGAACGGTCTCAATTTCACGCACGCGAAAGAAGACGCACTCCTGCTGCGTGAACTGGTTGCGGCCGGATTCCTGGCGAGCACCGGCGGCCGCACGAAGGGCTCCTCCTGGGGTTTAACCTGGAAAGGCATTGTCGCCACGCAACCGCCCGACCTGAAGCCGATCGAGATGCTTGTTGACCTTGCGACGCTGGCCGAGATGGCAGAACCCGCCGGGCGGCGCAGCGGCTTACCGGATGACTGGCAAGTGGTCCATGGGTATCGCTTGGCACCCGCGGCGCTGGATTGGATCAAGGGCAAGGATTGCGACGCATACAACCACCAGTTAGGCCAAGCGGCTACGTCGCTCGCACCGCTTTTGATTATGGGATGGGTTGACTCATTTACCGATCACGACGCGGCGATTTGGTCGGCATACGTGACGACGGCCGGCCGTGCCGTCCTGGATGACTTGCCCGCGCTGGATGAACCTTGCGGCACGCTCTACGATTATGACGCGTGGTCGACCGGGTACGATGCCGCATTCTCTGTCTATCCTTCGAGAAAATCACCGCCCGCCGTTTCGAACATGGTGACACGGCGCTTATCCGCGGGCGGCGCGTGGGAAGCCTACGACAAGAAGACGAAAGCGAAACTCCATGCCGAGCTCAAAGCCGCGGCGCAGATTGCCAAGAAGACAATTTCCGATCGGCAAGAAGCCGGACGGGCAAACCACAAGCCGGTCGACCCGGCAGAAGGGCAAGACGATGAGCACCATGGAGCAACCGCGGCCGGTCAATCTGACGACGACGGTCGACCGCAATCAGGACGATGAGAAGCTTCGCGCTGAGGTGGCGCGATTGACCAAGGAAAACGAACGGCTCTCAAGAGAGATCCGAGACCGAAAACGCCGATAACGGCACAACCAGAAGGAGACAGGAATCATGCAATCAGAAATCATCATCAAGGCTATCCCGCTAAGAGGCCACGAAGGCAGCAAGACGACCACGGCGGCTGAGGCGTGGAACGGAGAACGGCAGAAGATCCAAGACCGACGACGCGCGGTATCGACCAAGCATGAGGAGCTCATGCAGTCGATTGGGGACGGCAAGACTACCGGTCTTGATGCCGTCAAGGCCGTCCAGGATCTGAGGGTCAAGCGTGACGCGGTTGACGTGGACGAACTGCGGTTGAGTTTCGGCAAGGCCGAGTTTGACGACGCGATCCACGCCGCAAATCAGAAGGCGGCCGCGAAAGATCGGGCCGCGATTGCCAAGCGTGAGAAAGGCATTCGTGAGGCCATGGAGGCGGCCGGAATTGACGAGCGGCAGATACATGCCGCAATCGTACCCGACCCCGAAATCAACACTCTGAAACGTCATGCTCTTGAGATCGGCCAGCACCCGCGACTTGCGAACGCTGATATCGAGCGCGTCAAGGTTCTGACCGAAAGGATCATCCGGACATTTGCTATCTGACAGACTGACGGTGACAACACAGGCTTCGGGGTCATGCCGACTATGCCCGCTTGTGAATGTCCTCCGAGATGGTATCGAGTAGCCATTGTAATAGTCGGCATACTCGACTGTAGGCCCGCCCTGGATCAAACCGGGGCGGGCGTTCTGTTTTCTGGCACCCTACGCTTGCGAGAATGGCGCTCAAGACGTTATCGGGGCCGGGGTCGGGTATCCGGCAGGGGGGCGGTATAGAGCGATTCTCGGGCAGGTGGTTGTCTATGGTTGTCTAACTCAAGCAACCACCCATAGAACACAAGGCGACAGGTCTTGACCTAAGCCGACAAGGCCACCAGGGGTCTAGGCTTCTATTATTGGGCAGAAGTGTGTTTTGGCGGGGGTTTTGAGGTGTGGGCCCAGCTGGACTCGAACCAGCGACCTAGGGATTATGAGTCCCCAGCTCTGACCAACTGAGCTATGGGCCCGTTTTCAATACAGGTTGGCACTCTACTGCAAGGCAGAGGCAGTGCCAAGTTTCTTTGCGGGACTTGACGCGGAGGGGAGGGGCGTGCGATGGTCCGGGCTGTGGTCATAAAGAAAGGTGTTGGGTATGTGTAGGTTCTTGATGGCGGGGTTGTTGGTTGTGTCTGTGTCTGCTCTGCAGGCGGGAGTTCAAGAGGGTCGTGACCCGGAAGCTGTGCGTCAGGCGTATACGGCCGTGGCGTCGCGGCTCGACCAGGGCGGCGACCTGATGATTGTGGCCAACGTTGATGGACTGCTCGAGCGGTTCATGACGGACCTCGTGGAAATCGCTTCCGCGACGGCGGGCGACGATGAAAAGTCTGAACAGGCGAAACAGACGGTCCCAAAACTTCATGATTTCCTGAAGAAGAGTGGTTTTTACGCGGTAAATGGTGTGGGCATGAGCAGCGTGCCACGCGCGGACGGGCTCAACGTCGTCAAGACGTTCGTCAGCCGTGACGCAGAGGCCGCTGTGCTGCCGCTGTGGCGGGCCTGTGTTGGTGGGGCGCCGCGCGAGCTTCAAAGTCTGCGGTTCATGCCGGCGGATACGGAAATGGCACGCGCTGGCACGGCCGACATCAAGCAGTTCTGGGCCCTGATCCAGGCCCTTGTGGCCCGGGTTGCTCCTCCGGAGGCCGCCGAGCAGTTTGCGCAGAGCATAGCGGGCGCCGCGGCGATGCTGGGCACATCGGTCGATCAGTTGGTTGGATCCATTGGCGCCGACAGCGCCTTCGGGATTCAGTTCTCACGCGACGCCAGCATCACGATCCCGGCCGGGGCGGAGGCACTGTCGGTTCCTTCGCCTTCGATGTTGTTTGCCGTCAAGGTCAAGGATGACACCATCATGTCGCTCGTGAAGAAGCAGGTAGCGGCCAGCGGCATGCCGTTGACGGAGTCGCAGGTGGAAGGCACGACGGTTTACTCGCTCAATCTGCCGGTGCCGGTGGTGCCGGTACAGCTCACGCTCGCACAGCACAACGGGTTTCTGCTTGTAGGCACCATGGCCCAGACGGTCACGGACGCCATCAAGGCGTACGCAAACAGGGGAGGGCTCCTTGCCCAGGAGAGCTACAAGGTGGCGTTCTCCGGGCAGCCGATAAAGAACAACGGCATCGCCTATATCAGCGACCGGTTTGGAGACGTCATACGCGACATCCAGGAGTCGGCCCTGGCAATGGCCCCGGCGACCGGTGCGCAGGACCAGGCCTCGCGCGACCTGGTGCGGCGCCTGCTCAATCGGCAGCAAGGCTACAGTTGCGCGATCACGATGATGAACTACAAGAGCGGCGTGCGGGCGTCGGGTACGACGGCCTCAAGCGGCCAGCAGTTGGTGGCATCAATGGTTGTGGCACCGGTTGGGATGATGGCGGCCATCGCCATCCCCTCGTTTGTGAAGGCGCGCTCGACCTCGCAGGGGAATGCCTGCATCAACAACCTGCGACAGCTCGATTCGGCCAAGGAGCAGTGGGCGCTGGAGCAGATGAAGAACGACGGCGACGAGGCCGACGTGACAGGTGTCTGTGAATTCATCAAGGGCGGTACGATACCGACCTGTCCCCAGGGCGGCGTCTACGAGTTGAACGCGATCGGGAGCGATCCAACCTGCAACATACCGGGGCACGTACAACCATGACCCCGGAGCCTGCCGTCTTGGTCCGCCAATCCTGTCATACAGGAGAAGGTCCCCTATGGCATCCGGACGAGCAGTGTATCTACTGGCTCGATATTCCCAACGGGCTTCTTTTTCGGCACCAGCTTGGGCGAGTCGAGACCGCAACGTTCGAGCTCGGCACGCCCGTCGGCGGCATGACGCTGCAGCAGGACGGATGCCTGGCCCTGTTCATGGCCGAGGGCGCCGTGAAGACATGGCGGCATGGTCACTTTCTGAGAACTGTCCTGGAAGAGGTCCAGGAAGAGCGGGGCAACCGCTTCAACGATGTTATTGCCGATCCGGAAGGCCGGGTTTTCTGCGGTGTCATGTCCACGGAAGATCGCGCGGGGCGCCTCTACCGGTTGGACCCGGATGGGACCCTGACGGTGGTGGTCGAGAATACAGGGACCGCGAATGGCATGGGGTTCTCGCCCGACCTGACGCGCATGTACTTCTGTGACTCGCGCCAGCGGACGCTATCGGTCTTTGACTATGACCGCGAGACCGGGGCCATCACGAACCGCCGGGTTCTTGTTCGACCAACGGGCGACGAAGGCAAGCCGGACGGGATGACCGTGGACGCCGAGGGGCGCCTCTGGTCGGCGCGTTGGGATGGCGCGCGACTCGTGCGGCTGGACAGCGAGGGCGGAGAGCTGCTGCGGATCGGCTTTCCTGTGCGCAACGTGTCGTGCGTAGCGTTTGGCGGACCGGAATACACCGACATGTTCGTCACGACAGCCAGCACAGGCGACCCTGAAACGAACGGGGAACTCTCCGGATCGCTTTTCCACCTGAACCTGGGAATCCATGGTACCGCCGAGTTCCGCTCGGCACTGTAAAATGGTTTTGACCTGTGCGGTCGACCTGACTAGTATGCCCCCTGCTTTTCGTTACGCACCCGTGGTGAAATTGGCATACACGCATGGTTCAGGTCCATGTGCCCGTTAAGGGCGTGGAGGTTCGACTCCTCTCGGGTGCACCAGCCTTCGCTCGTAGCGCAGCGGAGAGCGAAGGCTGTCACGCCGTAGCCATTTCGAGCTTGCGAGAAATGCGGAGGCGGACGATGCACCGCGCTACGAGACTACGGCTTGGCATGCCAGCCAACCGGCAGCAGAGCCAGTGGACAGCGCAGCGGAGAGCGAAGGCTGTCACGCCGTAGCCATTTCGAGCTTGCGAGAAATGCGGAGGCGGACGATGCACCGCGCTGCGAGACTACGGCTTGGCATGCCCTCCGCACAGTTCCATTACGTGTACATCCTTGTCTCTGAACGTGACTCGAATCGGCACTACACGGGCTGTACACAGGATTTGGACGCTCGCCTTAAGGATCACAACGCTGGCCGAGTGCCACACACGAGCAGATTCAGACCTTGGGAGCTGGAAACGGCCGTGGCCTTCAGGAGCAAGAGCAAAGCCAGGGCGTTTGAGGAATACCTCAAGTCTGGTTCAGGCAGGGAGTTTGCCCGCCGGCATTTCTGAGCGGCGTGTTGACCGCCCTACCTCCGGCTTCTGACCGCAGACTTCCGTTTTACAGCTTGTCTGACAGTATTCCGGCGCCTATTCTTAATGAAGTCGTGAAAAAGGCCCCGCACGGACTGCGGGGCGTTATTGTGTAGAGGGAGGTCCGGTATGTCGTTTGGACAGGGCAAGATTTGGTATGATGGGAAGCTTGTTGATTGGGCGGATGCGACCTGTCACGTGATGTCGCATGCGCTTCATTACGGTTCGTCTGTGTTCGAGGGTGTTCGCTGCTACGATACGGGCAAAGGCCCGGCCATTTTCCGGCTGAACGACCACATGCGGCGGCTGTATGAATCCGCCAAGATCTACCGCATGGACATTCCTTTTGAGCAGTCGGAGCTGGAACAGGCCGTCATCGACACCGTACGAGAGAACAACCTGCAGTCCTGCTACATCCGCCCGCTGGCTTTTCGCGGCTTGGGCGCAATGGGCGTGAATCCGCAGACCTGCCCGGTGAATGTCGTGATTGCAGCGTGGAGTTGGGGCAAGTACCTGGGAGAAGAGGCGATGGAGGCCGGCGTATCGGTTCGCGTCTCATCCTGGCGCCGGGCAGCACCCGACACGATCCCGACGCTGGCGAAGGCAGGCGGCAACTATCTGAACTCGCAGCTGATCAAGATGGAGGCCACGGACGATGGGTTCGACGAAGGCATTGCACTGGATCACTACGGGTTTGTTTCCGAGGGATCGGGTGAGAATATCTTCATCGTGCGCAACGGCGCTATTTACACGCCCCCGTCGAGTTCCTCGATTCTTCCGGGCATTACGCGTCACTGCGTCGTGACATTGGCCCGCGAGCTGGGGATGAAAATCCGTCAGCAAGTGATTCCGCGTGAAGCGCTCTACGTGGCGGATGAGGTGTTCTTTACCGGGACGGCGGCAGAAGTCACGCCCGTCTCCAAGATAGACAACATCGTGATCGGTGAAGGGCGGCGCGGACCCGTGACAGAGAAGATTCAGTCCGCCTTCTTCGACATCGTCGAAGGCCGTAAGGAGGACACCTACGGTTGGTTCACACCGGTCGTCTAGGTTTGTCGCCGTCGAGAGGGCTCCCATGAAATGCGAAATCTGCGAATGCCGCGAGGCCTCGGTGCATTTTAAACAGGTCTGCAACGGACAGGTCAGGGAGATGTACGTCTGCGAGGAATGTGCGGCCGAGAACGGGTTCGATCTCCAGTCGCCCCTGTCTATGCCGGATTTTCTCTTTGGCGCCGGATTGCAGGAAGAGAAGCGGGATGCCACGTCAGAGAAGACCTGCCTGATCTGTGGTACAACCGGCAAAGACTTCAAGAAACGTTCCCTGCTGGGCTGCCCTTCGTGTTACGAAGCGTTCGCGGATGAGCTGTCACCCTATCTCCGTGCCATGCAGAAGGGCTCTCGGCATGTCGGGAAAGCCCCGGCCGGTGAGGCCCTGAACGCCGAGATTGCCGCCCTGCAGCAGGCCCTGGAGCGGGCTGTCTCTGCGCAGGATTTCGAAGAGGCCGCTACGCTGCGCGATCACATACGTGATCTGAAAGCAAAGCTGGATGGCGTTGGCGGGGGAGAATAGCCGTGTTTGTCGACGAGTTAGTCAAGCAGCCGGGGCTATGGTCCAGTGACGATCTGGAGGCGGGAATCGTTGTCAGCAGCCGCGTGCGGCTGGCGCGTAACCTGAAGGGCGCGGCGTTTCCGGGATGGGCCAAGGATGATGAGCGGCTGCGCCTTTCCGAGACGATCCGCCAAGCTTGCGCCGCGGTCCCGACACTGAAGCGGGGCACCTTCCTGGACATGGGCGAGATGGAGAAGGTCGACAAGGATGTGTTGACCGAGCGACATCTCATCAGTCGCGAGCTCGCGGTCATGGGCGCGGGGAGCGGGGTGATCCTGCGGCACGACAACAACGTGGCGATCATGGTCAACGAAGAAGACCACCTCCGTATGCAGGTGATCAGTCCCGGAATGAGCCTACGGGAGCTCTGGACCGAGATGGACGACTTGGACACGGCGCTCTCCGAGCACCTTGACTACGCCTTTTCACCGCGCCTGGGGTACCTGACGGCTTGTCCCAGCAATGTGGGGACAGGACTGCGTGTCAGCGTGATGCTTCACCTGACGGGGCTGCGCCTGCTCAACGAGATTGAACCGGTGGTCAAGGGGCTGGACAAGATTGGTCTTGCCGTACGTGGTGTGCTGGGAGAAGGCAGCGATGCGGAGGGAAATATCTTCCAGGTGTCGAACCAGGCCACACTGGGCGAGTCCGAAACAGAGATCGTCGATCTGCTTGGCAAAGTGGGTAACGAGCTGGTGCAGCATGAGCGTAATGCACGTGCACGGTTGCTGCAGGACCGTCTCTCCTTCGTTCAGGACTACGTGGGTCGGGCGCTTGGCATCATGACGCATGCGTGCCTGTTGTCCTCGGGCGAGGTGACCGACCTCGTGGCGGCGGTCCGGTTCGGCGTGGAACTGGGCATGGTCAAGAAGGTGGCGCCCTCCGAACTGAACGAGATAATGCTTTTGACACAGCCGGGACACTTGCAGAAACTCTATGGTCGCGTGATCAACCCCGAGGAACGGGACGAATTGCGCGCACAACTGGTGAAGAAACGAATCGCTTCGTGCGAATTGGTGGATTGATAATGGATGGATTTTCAAATTTTACGCCGCGGGCACAACAAGTGGTGAAACTGGCCCGCCGGGAAGCCGACCGCTTCAACCACCCGTACGTCGGGACCGAGCACCTGCTGCTGGGCCTGATTGTGCTGGGGGAGGGGGTCGCCGTTAACGTACTCGAGCGCATGGGGATCTCACTCGAAAGCGTGCGCTACGAGGTGGAAAAGGCCGTGGGACAGGGGCCCGAGACCAAGACCGTCGGCAACGTGCCCTTTACGCCGCGTTCCAAGAAGGTCCTGCAGCTTGCCCTGGCCGAGGCGCAGGCGCTCAACCACACCTACGTGGGAACCGAGCACATACTGCTTGGACTGTTGCGCGAGGGAGAAGGTGTGGCGGCCCAGGTGCTGAAGAACCTGGAGGTAGACCTCGATACAGCCCGGATGGAGGTCATGCGGGAGCTTGATCCCAGCTTTGAGTATGACGATGATGATTTCGAGGATGAGGAGACCGACGAGGGCGCTCCGCCCGCGACGAGACAATCCGGCAAAGAGACAAAAACCCCGGCCCTGAAGGCTTTCGGTCGCGACCTGACCGCCCTCGCCATAAAGGGCGAACTGGACCCGATGATCGGTCGTAAGAACGAGCTGGAGCGGGTCATTCAGGTTCTTTGCCGCCGCACCAAGAACAACCCGGTGCTCTTGGGCGAGGCCGGTGTGGGCAAGACCGCCATCGTTGAAGGCCTGGCTCAGCTCGTGGTGTCGGGCGAGGTCCCCGAAGTCATGCATGGACGGCGGGTCATTACGCTCGACATGGCCCTCATGATCGCGGGCACGAAGTACCGCGGCCAGTTCGAGGAGCGCATCAAAGCGGTGATGGACGAGATTCGGCGCGTGGGCAACGTGATCCTGTTTATCGACGAGTTGCACACCATCGTTGGTGCAGGAGCGGCCGAAGGGGCGATGGATGCCTCCAACATCATCAAGCCCGCGCTGGCTCGCGGGGAGCTACAGTGCGTGGGCGCCACGACCTTGAACGAGTACCGTAAGTTTGTTGAAAAAGACTCCGCCCTGGAGCGGCGGTTCCAATCGGTCATGGTGGAAGAACCGAATGTCGATGAAACAATCGAGATCCTGAAGGGCATTCGCGATCGCTACGAAGACCACCACAACGCCCGCTATACCGACGAGGCGCTCGAAACCGCGGCCCGCCTCTCCGCCCGCTACATCACGGGGCGCTACCTTCCGGACAAGGCGATCGATATGATCGATGAAGCCGGCGCGCGCGCGAGGATCATGTCGACCAAGCGTTCGCCTGATATTCGTGACCGCGAGGCCACGATCAGCAAAATCCGAGCCGAGAAAGAGAAGGCGATCAAGGAGCAGCGGTTCGAAGAAGCGGCCGAACTGCGTGATCGTGAGCGGAAGGAAAAGGAAGCCCTCGCCAAGATTCTCGAGGAATGGCGCAAGGAGAACCGCGAAAACGTGGCGACTATCACGGCGGAGGATGTCATGGCCGTGATTTCCAAATCAACCGGTGTGCCGCTGCGCCGCATGGACCAGAAAGAACTGGCCCGGTTGCTCGGGATGGAGAAGGAACTCTCCAAGAAAGTCATCGGCCAGAGCGAAGCCGTGGCCACAATCTCGCGTGCCCTGCGCCGTTCGCGTGCTGACCTCAAGGATCCGCGCCGACCGATCGGGTCGTTCATCTTCCTGGGATCGACCGGTGTCGGAAAAACCCTGCTGGCGAAGGCGCTGGCGGAGTTCATGTTCGGTGATACGGACTCCCTGATCCAGCTCGACATGTCCGAATACATGGAGAAGTTCACCGTGTCGCGTCTGATCGGGTCCCCTCCGGGCTACGTGGGACACGAAGAGGGCGGACAGCTCACTGAGAAGGTTCGGCGTCGCCCCTATTCCGTGGTGCTGTTCGACGAGGTCGAGAAGGCGCACCCGGACGTGATGCACATGATGCTGCAGATTCTTGAAGAGGGGACGTTGACCGACAGCCTCGGCAGACGTGTCGATTTCCGCAACACGGTTGTGATCCTCACCTCTAACCTCGGTTTCGATGCCGCGCACAAGGGCGCCGGGCTGGGATTTGGCAGCGGGGCCGGAGAAGGCGCAGACGCAGAGGCCTTCAGGAAACGGATGATGGAAGAGGCCAAGCGTGCATTCAAGCCGGAGTTCCTGAACCGGTTTGACGACATGATTGTCTTCCGACGCCTCGACAGGGGCGATGTGAGCAAGATCCTGACTCTGGAACTCAGCAAGGTGCGCGAGCGGTTGGCTGCAAAGGGCAAGCGCATCGAGCTGACGCGCTCGGCCCGGGAGTTTCTGGTCGAGAAGGGCTTCGACGAGGCATCCGGGGCACGCCCGCTGCGCCGGGCCGTTGAGCGCTATATCGAGGACCCGCTGGCCGAAGAGATTCTCAAGGGCTCTCTGGGCGATGGCAAGAAGATCGAGATTACACGGAAGGCCGATGCGTTGACCTTCCGTGGCAAGGAAATGGCCAAAACCTAGCGGAATAAGACTTGCAAAACGGGAAGAGAGATGGGTACTATTCCCGGCTTTCGCATATAACCAAGACAGAAGTGTAGTTAGAAGTAGATCGGACAGGAGTTCTCATGGCAGTGAAAATCAGATTGACGCGGACCGGAGCCAGGAATGCGGCTGCTTTTCGTGTAGTGGCAGCAGATAGTCGTTCCCCGCGTGATGGACGCTTTCTCGAGATTCTGGGTTGGTACGATCCGAAGCTGGACGATGCGAACTGCGACCTTAAGCTTGACCGGATCGAATACTGGAAGAGCCAGGGCGCAGAAGTCAGCGATACCGTCAAGAGCCTGGTGAAACAGAAGAAGGCCGGGCGGGAGGCCGTGGTCGAAGCGCCCGTGGCAGAAGAAGCCGCGGTAGAAGCTCCAGTCGCTGAAGCTGTCGTTGAAGAAGCAGCGCCTGAGCAGGCTGAGCAGGCGGAGGAGACCGAGGAAGCCGAGGCAGCCCCCGAAGCAGCGGACGAGGAAGAGGCTAAGGCCGACGCCTAAGCCGACCGGGACGCAGGCATCGGGAGATCATGTCCGATCCTCTTGAGATTGACGTTATAACGATTTTTCCCGGAATGCTGCGGGGTTTCCTCGAGGAGAGCATGCTGGGAAGGGCCGCGGCCAGCGGGCTGGCCGTTTTTCGGACCATCGATCTTCGGGATTTTACGGAGGATGTTCACCGGACCACGGATGATCGGCCGTACGGCGGCGGTCCGGGAATGGTGATGAAGCCGGAGCCGCTGTTCAAAGCGGTGGAGTCGGTGCGACGGCCGGAGTCGCGCGTGGTGTTAATGACACCGCAGGGCGAGCCGTTCGGACAACGGCGCGCGGAGAGTTTGAGCCGGGAACGGCACTTGATTTTTGTGTGCGGGCACTACGAGGGCGTGGACGAGCGCGTTCGTGAGAGCTTGGTAACGGATGAGATTTCGATTGGCGACTATGTGCTGACGAACGGGGCGCTTGCCGCCGCGGTTGTTGTGGATGCAGTTGTCAGGCTGGTGCCCGGGGTACTGGGGGGAGAAGGCGCAACAGAGGACGAATCGTTTAGCGAAGGGCTGCTGGAGTATCCGCAGTACACCAGGCCGGCCAGTTTCAGGGGTATGGATGTGCCCGGGATACTGAAGTCGGGCAACCACGCTGAAGTGGACAGGTGGCGGAGAGAGCAGGCTGCTGAGCGGACGCGGTCGCGCCGACCGGATCTGATTACGAAACGGACAGAAGAGAGCAAAGACGACGAAGGGGGCTGACCATGGTGTCGCAAATGATTGACAAGATTAACGCGGAGCAGATCGAGGGCCGCGACGTGCCGGATTTCGGTGTTGGGGATACGGTGCGTGTACATGTGCGTATTCGCGAAGGCGAGAAAGAGCGTATCCAGGTGTTTCCGGGAACCGTGATCGCACGTGACGGTGGGGGCAACAACGAGACATTCACCGTGCGTCGTATTTCCCACGGTGTGGGTGTAGAGCGTGTCTTTCCTGTCCATTCGCCGCACCTCGCGAAGATCGAGATCGAGCGCAAGGGCAAGGTAAAGCGTGCCAAGCTGTATTTCCTGCGTAATCTGACCGGACGCAAGGCGCGTATAAAGATCCGCTCAGCTCGATAGGTCCTTGATGATGCTCGACTTCGAGCGACAACACTGGCAAGCGGGCTATACGCTGCTTGCCGGTGTCGATGAGGCCGGCAGGGGTCCCCTGGCCGGCCCTGTTGTTGCTGGGGCCGTCGCCGCTTCGCGCAAACTTCTCGAAGGCGAATGTGACGCCATCCTGGATGGCCTGACCGACTCCAAGAAGCTCACCGAACGCCGGCGCGAGGCGTTCTTCGCCATCCTGCAGGACCATCCGGACATTATGATCGGGGTGGGAGAAGCGTCCGTCGAAGAGATTGACGAAATCAACATCCTGCGCGCCACCCATGTCGCGATGGCGCGCGCTGTCGAAGCGCTCCCGGTCATGCCCGACCACGTGTTGGTGGACGGTCGTCCTGTGCAAGGGTTGCCGTGCAGTTCAACGGCAATCGTCAGGGGGGATGGTGTCAGCCTGTTGATCGCCGCCGCCAGCGTTGTCGCTAAGGTGACGCGGGACCGGCAGATGGTGGAACTGGACCGCCTCTACCCGGAGTACGGGCTGGCCAAACACAAGGGATACGGCTCGCGCGCCCACATGCAGGCGCTCTTCGAACATGGTCCATCGCCGATACACCGGCGAAGCTTCCGGCCGGTTCGCGAGGCCGAGGCGATCTGTCGGAGGCCGTAAGATGCGCAGAAACGACGATACCGGCCGCTGGGGTGAGCGCGAGGCCGAGAAGCACTTGCGAAAGAAGGGGTACCGTGTTCTCGGTCGGCGCGTACGCGTCGCGGGTCGAGACGAGATCGACCTGGTCGCACGTACCGGCGATGTCCTCGTTTTCGTTGAGGTGAAAACGCGGGCGAGTGAGCGCTACGGGCGGCCCATCGCGGCCGTGGACCGGCGCAAGCGGCAGGTGACCAGTCGCGCGGCCATGCGCTACATCAGCAAGTTGAAGAACCCCGATGTGCTGTTTCGATTCGACGTCGTGGAGGTCATCGGAACCCCTGATAGCCCTGGCACCAGGATACGTCACGTCGAGGAAGCCTATCCGCTGGACCGACGATACATGATCTAGCCCGAAGCAAGGCTTGACTTCTCGCGCCGACATGGCATCCTATCGGGCGCTTTTATGGATGTGAAATAGAGGGAGTTCAGGAAATGTCTCAGCACCCCAGTTTAAAATCGGCAAGCAAGATCAGGGCGCGTCGCAACGTGCTCAAGCGTTTTGAGCGTATCGACCTGCTCAAGGAGCGGGGCAAGTGGCAAGATGGCGACCGGGCCACCGGCCTGCCCAAGACCAAGTCGGAGCAATGATTCGCCGTACGTTTCTCCCTGGTTTACTGAGCCTGGGACTGCTGTCGGCTGCAATGGCCGGCGGGAAGATGAGGGTAACGGCGGATGGTGTAAACGTCCGCTGCGGCCCCGGCACGCGCTTCGAGATTGTCTGCCAGGCAGACAAGGGCGACTTGGTTACCGTCCGTCGCACGACCGAGGAGTGGGCTGAAGTTGCCCCTCCTGCCGATGCCAGGCTCTGGGTCTATGCCGAGCTGATCGAAGACGCCGCCGTCATTGCATCCCGCGTCCAGATCCGGTCTGGTCCCGGAATCAGCTATCGTCCAGCCGGCAAACTGGACCAGGGCTACAAGGTTTCGGTTGAAGAGACCGTTGGCGACTGGGTGCGTATCGCACCTCCCCCGGAAGCGTCTGTCTGGATCAGTAACGAGTTTCTCGAATCCCCCGATGCGCCCGCGAAGAAGCCGGACCCGGCTCCCGCGAAGCCCGCTCCCGCGAAGCCTGCTGCCCCGGCCCCGGCTCCAAAGCCGGCGGTCAAGCCACAGCCGCAGGACAAGCCTGCTGTGTCAGCGCCCTCACAACCGAAACCGGCTCCCGTGGCGTCGCGACCGAGTCCGCCCAAGCCGCGGCCGGATGACCACGTGGACGACCCGGCTGACGAAGCGTCGGCTTCACCCTTGCCTGTAGCGTTGCAGGGAAGACGTTTGGCGGAAGACCGGAGACAGGGCGAGTTCGTTAAGCTGGAAGGGGAGATCCGCACGGCGCGCTCGGCGTGGGGAAAACTCAGCTCCTATCGTCTCGTGGGGCACGACGCCGAGGGGCGGATCATCACCCGCTGCTACCTGCTCGGGAACCGGAAGCAGTTGGAGTCCATCCTTGGACGCCGGGCATCGATTGATGGCCGACAGTACTGGGTGCACCGTGTACGCTATCCTGGTGTGCGGCCCGATCGCATTCGTCTCTATCCTGAACGGCCATAAACAGGCTGTGACAGGCCCTGCAACGTCAACCTTGGAGCATCGGTATGGAATGGCTGAACTACTCTGTGGTCGGTAACGAAGTCTGGCGCCTGGTGCTGTTCTTCATCATCGTGCTGCTATCATTGGCAGTGGGGCGGCTGGCGCGGTTTTTCGTGGACCGCATAGCCAAACGCCCTACAGCGGCTAACCGGCGGTGGCAACCGGTGATGCTAAGAGCCATTGCACGTCCCTTCGTGCTGCTGGGGTTCGCGATCGGCATACGCCTGGGTGTGTCCGCTTTGCTGTTGGGGGAGGCGCTCGAGAGCATCGCCCGCACGTGTGGCAGCGTGGTTACGGCGACCGCGATCGGGTACGCAATCTACAGCCTGGTTGACATCGTCGACCATTACCTCCGGCAGATGTCCGAGCGAACGGAGAGCCGGTTGGATGATGTGCTGGCTCCGCTGGTGGGGAAGAGCATACGCATCACCGTGATGGTGTTGGTGGTGATGAATGTTGTCCAGGAGGTCAGCGGCAAGAGTATCACGACCATCCTGGCCGGACTCGGTGTGGGCGGGCTGGCGATTGCGCTGGCCGGGCAGGACACGATAAAGAACTTCTTCGGATCGATTGTCATCCTGGGCGACCGCCCGTTTGAGATTGGGGATCGGATTGTTATTGATGGACACGACGGACCGGTTGAAAGCGTCGGTTTTCGTTCCACCCGCATCCGTACGCTCGACGGACACCTGGTTACGGTCCCAAACTCAGAGATGGTGAACCGAACGGTTCAGAACATCGGACGCCGTCCGTACATCCGGCGCGTGGCCAACATTACGATCACGTATGATACGCCCCCGGCAAAGGTGACGCGCGCACTCGAGATCGTCAGGGAGATCCTGCACGACCATGAGGGCATGCACCCCGACTTCCCCCCGCGGGTCTACTTCAGCGGTTTCAACGATTGGTCGCTCAACCTGTCGATGATCTACTGGTATCACCCTCCGGAGTACTGGGATTTCATGGCGTTCACCGAGCGCGTGAATATGGAGATCCTTGAGCGGTTCAACGCGGAAGGAATTGAGTTTGCATTCCCCTCGCAGTCCATCTATCTTGCATCATCAACGTCCTGGAACGATGCAGAGCAAGATCCCGGGACAGAGACGGGCTGATATATGGCGGCAGTACCTTGTGACAAACGACGCATCCTGGTAGTGGATGACGAAGAGGTGATTCAGAAGCTCTTCAGCATGGTCCTCGCGTGGGAGTTGCCGGATGCTGACGTTGAGATAGCCGGCAACGGGGCCGAAGCGCTCGAAGCCTTTGCCGTCAAGCACCACGGTGTGCTGCTGATGGACCTGCACATGCCGGTCATGGATGGGCAGTCGGCCTTCATGACCCTTGAGCAGCGCTGCCAGGAGAAGGACTGGGAGATGCCGCGCGTCGTCTTCTGTTCAGGTTTTGCTCCTCCCACCGAGCTGCGCGATCGCGTGGCCAAGGATAGCACCCACTGTATGCTTTCCAAGCCGGTCGCCAACGAAGTGCTCGTAGATGCGGTTCGAGCGGGACTTAATCTATCCGGGGTCAACCCTTAAGATATAGGTTAACGAGAATGGGGTGTGTCATAGCGCCTGTTCTGAGTGGTTGATTTATATCTTAAGGGCTGAGACCCCAAGGTCTGGGGAATAGTCCAATGCGTGTAATCCGGGATACCGCCGCGATGCAAGCCTTGGCCATCGAGCGCCGCAGCAAGGGGGTGAACACGGCCCTGGTGCCGACGATGGGCGCACTGCATGAGGGGCATCTTTCGCTTATACGCCTGGCACACGAGCACGGCGACGAAGTGGACGTCACCATCTTCGTTAATCCCACCCAGTTTGGTCCGGGCGAGGACTTGAGCCGTTACCCCCGCACACTGGAACGGGATCTTGAGCTTTGCCGCAAGGAAGGGGTTGCCACCGTGTTCTGCCCGAACGACGGAGAGGTATACGCGGCCGACCACAGCACACAGATTTCAGAGACTTCCCTTTCTTCCGGCCTGTGTGGCGCGTACCGCCCCGGCCATTTTGACGGAGTCGTGACGGTTGTTGCCAAGCTGTTCAACATCATGCTGCCGACGGCGGCCGTGTTCGGTCGGAAGGACTTCCAGCAGGCCCGTGCGATTCAGCGCATGGTGCGTGATCTCAATTTCCCTGTTCGCATTGTGTTGGCGCCGATTGTGCGGGAGCCCGACGGACTGGCAATGAGCTCGCGTAACCGGTACCTGTCGGAAGCCGAGCGGGAACAGGCGCTCTCCATATCGCGCGCCCTCAAAGCCGCCGAGACCGAGGTGGCAGGTGGCAGCGAGAACGCCGAGGTGTTGCAGCGTGCTGCAGAAGCCGCCATCACGGCCGCCGGACTTGAGGTGCAGTACGTGGCGTGCGTGGATGCCGATACGCTGGAACCTGTCGCCCGGGTTGGACGGCAGGTAGTGCTGGCCGTGGCGGCTCTTGTCGGGAATACGCGGCTGATCGACAACGTTGTGCTGCAACCGTCGGCGAGTTGATCTCAGGCCTTTGCCTCGCGGCTGCGGGCCGCGGCCAAGCTCCTGGCTTCCACCATGGCCATAAGAATGCGGTCGGCGTTGGCGTGTTCCTGAATGCACACCACTCCCGGCAGCTCGTGTCGGCCCATGCGTGGCTTGGTGTCACGCAGAACAACGATGCCGGATGCCGGGGAGAGTTTAACCAGGGCCTTGAGCGTGCCTTCCTCGTGTGTGCCCAGAAGGGGCCAGTCGATCACGACAGCATCCAGGCGTTCCTCTTTGCCCGTTGCGGCGAGGATATCGGCGATGGTGTCCACCAGCGTGACCTGTACCTCCAGCTTTTGCAGGCGCTGAACCAGGTTGAGGTGGCGATGCTTGCGTCCCGCTACCAGGACGTTCCAGTGCGCCACGTAGCGGTCGATGTCGAAGGGCAACTCCACCTGCTCCTCGGCGGTATCAAGTGCCGTGGCAACGGGCAGTGCAACGCGGAACATCGGGCGTCCGTCAGAGGCCGTCAATTGATGCAGTTCGCCTCCGGCACCATCCAGGATTGAGCGTATGACGGAAAGGATAAGGCCTGTTTCCTCGGAGCTGACAGGAGTTTCACTTTTCAGTTCCGTGCCTCCGCTACCGGATCGGACAATCACGATTCCCCCGCAGAAGCGTTCGGCAATATTCAGGAGAGGGTGGCCTCCCGGTGGTCCCAGGATGATCGAGATGACATCGGCCTTGCCTGTGCCTTCGGCCACGACCTGGCCCAGGTTGAGCACCAGCTGTTCAATCTGCATGCCTGTCAGGGCCGTAGCCGGGACATCATGCATCTCGGTCTCGACGCTCCATCCCGCAGGCAGTGAATCGCGCAGAGCCCCGGCAGCGGAGGTCACATGATCGCCGACCATGCGGGCTGGTACGGCACTGCTCGAAGGACGTGAAAGCTCCATAAGGTGCCCCGCCAAGGCGATGCCACGTTCGGCACTGTCGGTGATGCTCTCAATCGACTCCGTCAGCTCCGGCGCACCGGGGGGGAGTCGCGGCAACAGGGCGGCGTGGCCGGCAATGCCGCACAGCAGGTTGTTGAAGTCGTTGGCCACGGCTCTCGCCAATTCACCAACGAGTTGCAGCTTGGCGGCCTGCTGGCGGTTCTGGCGTCGGGCGCGTGCGGCGGTGACATCACTGATCAGGATCAGCGTCACGCCGCGCGTGGGCTGCGAACGGAAGCGGAGGGTGTGGGTAAGTCCGGCGTCGATATGCGAGCGTTCGACCTCTTGAGGGATGGTGTCGTGCAGGAGCAGTTCCACGTCAGCGGGCTGAAGGGAGGGGAACAGGTCAACCAGTGGCCGCTTACGATAAGGGGTGCCGTGAAGCATCTCTTGCCCGGCGGGATTGCAGCCGATGACGCGATCATGCGAGTCGGCGGCGAGCAACCCATCCTGCAGATAGTCCATCGTGCTGACGATTGCCGAAATGCGGCGGCGACTCTCCGCCCCCGCCGCAAACTGGATCGACCAGAGGCCGAACGCTCCGGCGATGAGCATGAAGCCCATCGTAATCGACCACAGCATGGCTGTGACGACGCCAATGTCCTGCTCGGACACGCGCGTGTGAAGAAACGAGATCGTCTGCCCGACCGCGATCGCCGCGATCGCGAACAGCACGATCATCAGGACCGCGTAGCTCCAGGACTCTTTGGTGAACAGTTTCACCGCAAATCTATCGGCGCTTCAGAAGCTTGGACTTCTCTTCGCTGGTGTCCCGTTCCTTGTCCTTGCGAGCGGCCTCGTTGAGTTTGTCGATCTCCTGAAGCAGGGCGCGGTGCTTGGCCTCGGCCGCAATAATATGCCGTCGGGTGAGCTCCGTGTTCTCGGGGAGACCGGTCTCGCGCAGGATGGAGCCCGGCATGGCCAGGCCAACCGTCACAAAGATGATGGTCTCTTCCTGAGACTTCTCTTTGTGTGAGTGCGAGAAGAGATACTTGCCCAGCAGCGGAATGTCGCCCAGCAGCGGGATCTTGCTGGTGACTTCACGGTCGCTGGTCTCGGTCAGGCCGCCAATGGCGACGGTCTTGCCGCTATCCAGGGCGAAGACTGTTGAGATGGTCTTCTTCGCGATGATCGGATAGGTCTGCCCGTTCGGGGCGACCGCGTCACTGATGAACCGCGTGAGTTCCGGCTCGATCTTGACCGTGATGTTGCTGGCCGTGTTGACCGTCGGCGTCACGGTAAGTTTGACACCGAGATCCACCGGCTCGCCGGGATTGTAGGTCACCACGGGTGCAATGCCCTGCTGGCCGGGCGTCACGCTTGAGACAAACGGGCGTTCGGTCTGCCCAATGTGGATCGTGGCCGGCTCTTCGTTGGCCACGATGATCTTCGGGTTGGAGACCACGCTGATCCCGTTCATCTGCTTGAGGGCGCTCAATACCAACTGGAAGTCGGCCGCGCTCAGCACCGCCGTGCGGGCATCCGCGATGGTCTTGGTAAAGGTAGACGTGATGTCTGAGGTGACATCTCTGCCTACGTCGATTGTATCGGTTACGGTGCGAGTCGGAAGGATCTTTACCTGTCCCACCTCCGTGCCTGTGCCACCGGACTCTGTCTCAGTGTCTTCAAACTTGTCGTTGTAAAGGTCATAGAGATCGTTCACCTCATCCTGCACGCCGCGACGATCCCGGCGTCCGAGGGCATCGGCACGCTGGTCTTCCCACGTGCGGGTATTGCTCAGGTCGACCTGCATACTGGAGGCGCCGATGCCGTAGCCGGACAGGGCCTGCCAGTTGATGCCGAGATCCTTGATGGCCTCATCGTTCAGCTCCATGAACTTGGCCTCGATAAAGACCTGGTCACGCGGGATATCGATCTCGGTTATGAGCTGCTCGATCTCCCCCAGGTTGGCCGGTGTACTTCGAACCACAAGCGCGTTCTTGGATGCAAACTCCGAGACCGTTCCGCCTTCTACGAGCATGGAGGTGACGACCGGCGCCGTGTTGCCTACCGATGCGTACTTCAGGAAGAATGTCTGAACCTTCATGGGGTCAGGAGCGCCGGCAGGGCGGGGGATGATGCGGTAGACACCGGAGCCCGGCAGCTTCTCGTCCAGGGCGAGGCCGTGCATATCGAGGATCGACTCCAGGGCAGGTTTCCACGCCACGTCGGTCAGGTTGACCGTAACGCGTCCCTGCAGATTGGAGGGCGTGGCGATGATGTTGGCGCCTGAGATGCGCGTGAACATCCGGACCACGTCGAGTATCTCCACGTCGTCCAGTGTGATGCTGATCAGGTCATCGCCTGAATCCGTCACACCTGCGGGGAGATCATCGCCGTCACCTTCGTCCAGCGTCAGAAAACCCGACGTTTCGTCGGAATCATCGACCAGCTCGGCCTCATCCTCAACGGGTGCCGCGGTCGCGACGTCCATTGGTGCGTCTGCGGCGGCGTCATCGCCGATAGGCATTGGCGCAGGCGCCATCTCTGTCGCCAGGGGCAGGTCGCCGGGGGGCGGTACGGCGCCCGGCCCGGGCATGTCCTGGGCCGTCAGCCATAATGAGCCTACCACGAGCAGTGCGGCGGCAGCGGGAAGCAGTATGTTTCTCAGTGTGTGATTCATTGGCCTCTCCCATTCTTTCTGGTCGGCGTTTTCATTCGCGTAGTCGTAAGTTCTCTTGTTGGGCTGCTATTGGTGAATGACCTCTGCGGTGGTCACATCCCCAGCGGAGTCTGTAACCGTGATAAGATTTGTTCCGTTTAAGTACGGGGTAGCTGTGAGTATCCCTTCAGGTGTATACAGTCCGGTTGGGCTGACACTGCCCATAGCAGGGAAGGCTGCTGTCCAAGAAACATAGGGCTGGGATCCACCCGCTGCGATAAATTGGACAGTGATACCGTCCAGGATCGAGGCCGAATCGGGTGCAATCTGGAGCGAACTGCCGCCGCCAACACCAATGGCCGCGGTTACGGTTCGTCCTGCAGCATCTACGGCTAGAACGGTGTTTGGTGATGCGGACGCCGCTTTGAATACGGCATAATCGCTGCGCGGGCCCACGATCGTAATAGTCCCGGCCGCGCGACTAGCAGGCGACCATCTGACAGGCAGTACCGCGCCTTTGGCTCGGAATGCGATTCTCTGCCCTGCAACGGATATCGTTCCGCTGGGTGGTTCAAGGCTGAGCGGGATAGTCCCGCCTTCCCGCTCCTGGTTCTCAGTGTCGTTCTGAGCGAAGAAGCTGTTGACGTTGGCCCCGCCCGGCTCGTCCTCACACCCTACGAAGAGAGGTGAGAGGGCGACTGCCGTAATCAGGAACAGTGCGGATCCCCAGAGTTGTAGCTTGCGCATGATGTCATTCCTCCGTGTCAGCGCCCGGCGTCCGGCGCCCCTGACGTTATTGTGTACGTACTCCAATGGTAGGCAGTTGATAGGGACGGGCCTCCAGGCGCGTGATCATCACGCCCTTGGTGGTTACCTTCTCTATCAACCATGAATAAAGCATGTCGCCGCGACGCAGGCGGACGGTCTGGTCGGATTCTACAAGGCCGATGCCGGCGATGATGGCCATGTAGCGGCCCTTGCCCGCACTTGTGATTCCCTTGAGATGGAGGGCGGGCCAGTGGATCTTCTTTTCGATCTCTTCTTCAATCTTGACCTGCTCGACCTCCTCCTCGGTCAACTCGACCTCCGGCGGGGCCGGTTCGTAGCCGACAGGCCAGAAGGGATCGCGCAGACCGAGCAGCTCGGAGTCGGCCTCCTCGATGCGGTTGGTCGCTTCCAACACCTCGGTCATGTTGGTAACGGCGACGTCATTCACGCTGTTCGTTGCAGCGATGTCCGGAGCGATTTCCTCTTCCTGGGCCAGGACGATGCCGGCAACCTGCAGGAGTGCGAGCATGGACGCAAGATGCTTCATACGACGTCGCCCTCCTGTTTTGAAATCTCCTCTTTGAGCTGCTCCTCGATTTCCCCGGGGAATTCGGGATCGGCCCATACCGGCCACTGGATCTCGATGCTGACGTTGTGGTTTTCAAGATCCTCGCTTGGGCGGGGGCGGACAATGAGGCTTGTCACGCAGGCGTACGGATTGTGTATCTCAATTTCGCGCATCAATCGAAGAGCGTCGTGGTAGGATGCCTGCATGTTAACGCGCACGGTGTAGGCTTTCAGCAGTCGTTCCTCGGTCTTCGAGTCTGGCGGGATATCCGAGATGCCGACTTCGCGGACGGGCTCAATGGCGATATCCAGGGCGTCAGCATGCTCCTCAACGATGTCGGTGGCCTGGAGCAGGTAGTTGCCAAGGACGGGGTGCAGGATGTGCTGCTCAGAGGTGTTGCGGATGCTCTTGAGCGTCTCCATCCGGCGGTCAAAGCTGCGTGCGGCTGCCCGGATCTCCTTGCGGGCGCGGTCCACGCCGGTCTTGCACTCTTCAAGTCGGGCGAACTTGTTTTTTCGCGAGTTGATCAGCGGATTGATGATTCCCTGCACAATGCCAAGCAGGACAAGTCCCGTGCCCAAGCCGATCATGATGAAGATCTTGGTCCGCTCTTGTTTGTTTTCGGGCAGCTTCATTCGAACGCGCTCGGGTTGTATTCGCACTCAAGTTCAAAAACACGATTCGCCTTGTTGTCGGGATCGGCGCCATAGCTCGGAATCTTCGCACTGGCGACGAGCTCTTTAAACGCATCGTCCTCGATGAAATGCTTCTGCAGGCCCTCGACGGCCTCCTCTGCTTCACCGCCGACAGCCGTCCCTGAAAGGGTCATGCTGAACGTGCGCGCCGTAAAGCCCTTGTCGGTCTGGTTCAGTACCTGGCTGATACGCATGGAGCGAATCTGAATGTTGGGGTTGATGGATTTCTGCAGCGAGGTGAGCTGCGGTGACCAGTCCGTGCTCGAATGCTTCCACGCTTCAATCTCCGCCAGGATGCCATCGTTGATTTTGCCGGCATGGAGCACCTTGAGCGCCTGCTCTTTACGCGGCTCAACGCTCATCCATTCCTTGTTCGCCGTCTTGACCCTTCCGGCGAGGGCGATGGCGTTCATGACGATGAACGCAATCAGAATAGCGGCTGCCGCGGGCCCCACGATGGAGGCCACACGCGTGATCGAGCGCATGCTAACCATACTCGCACTGCGCTGCTCGTTGGCAAATATCAGGTCTGCGCGAAGATTCATTATTCCTCGAAGGTTGCCATGCAGGCGCCTACCGAAGCGGCAAACCGCCACTCCTGTCCTTTCAAAGCTTCCGGAACGGCATCAGGGGCTACCGTGATGCCTGCAAACGGGTTCCACGACTCAACGGCCACGCCCATGGCGCTGTTGACCTCATTCTGCGTGTCACGTGACGCAGCCAGTCCGCCGGCCAGGTATATGGCGTCCACCTTGCAGTTCTCGCGCCGCTCCACGAAATCGCGCGATACCACGAGCTGGCGTACCAGCGGCTGCATCACCTCGGTTGCCGCGGCGGAGATATCGAACGAACCGTCGGAGATGATGCCCACGGCGGTCTCATGGTTAACGCCGAGCGTGGCTTCCACCTTGTCGAGCAAGGCATTGGTGCCCCGGTCAAGCTTTCGGATCAGTACGGGCGTGCCCTTGTGGAAGAATGCAAAGAGGCTGGAGGTCTCTCCAAAATCGATCAGGCCCAGCGTGTCTTTCTCCCGCGATGCGACGGGTCCGTTCAGGAACGCGGTCATGGTGGCCAGCCCGGTGACCTCGATCGAGTGCGGGGCGGGGGTGCCGCTCGTGGGCAGGACGCCGAGAGCTGCCGCTGCGATCTCGTCGGGGTAGGCAACGGCCACAAGCCGTGTCTCGTTGCGTCCGCCTCCTTCGTCCTCCAGCAGCGTGTAGCTGATGCGGAAATCTTCGGGATTCTCGATGCCGAGGCTGTCAATGACGCGGTCATCAAGGTCGGCATCGTCCTTGCCGGGGAGTGTCAGTAGGCGGATGGTGGCCGGACCGCTATCGACAGCGAGTGAAGCGTAACGCGCTTTCATCTGCGCTGAGAAGGGCAGGGGCGGGAGTGCCGTGGTTTTGTCGGTCTCGCTCTCTTGACTCGGCATGTCAATGATGTCGGCCGCGACGACAGAGAGACCGTCATTGTTCTTACGCATGCGAACAGCGCGCACGGAGTTGCTGCCGATATCGAGCCCAACAACGTCCGTTGGTCCCCGTTTCAAAGCCTGAATTATTTCTGCCGGTGGTTTCATTCTCATTCTATGTGGGGTCATAGTACGAGCAAGTATCGTGCGAGACAATAGTAAATTCGCCCGTCCGCCAAGAAAAAGTGTGTACGCGGTTCTTTCTTCTTACCCCGGTTGGCAATCATTGATTCTGTGGATACAGACGACCTGTCTCCAGTGATTGACCCCTGTTCAATATTGCGACACAATTGCCGTGTGGGAAGTTTGCGATTTTCACGGATGAGAAGAAGTGAATGCGGGAATGCCGGTCAGAGGCGCTTTTCCCCGATTGGCATGCTCCCTGCTTATTAAGATGGGACGTTACCGGTTTAGGAGAGGTGTGTCATGTTGGGACATTGGAGACATGGAAAGAGATGCAGTGGGTTCACGCTGGTTGAGGCGGTCATTTCATCGGCGCTCTTCTTCATCATTGCGGGGAGTTTCATCGCGGCCTATATCTCGGCTATGCGCACGCACAAGATGTCGAGCGACTACTACAAGGCAACTTGCATCGCCAGGAACCGGGTTCAGCGGGCGCGAACCGTAGACTTCGAAAGTCTCCCTCTGCTGGCAGAAGACGACGCCAAGATAGACCAAGACGGTGACCCGGATACCGGCGGTCAGTTTCGGCGCACCACGTTGGTGTCCAGCATGGCGCCGGCCTGTAAACGCATCTCGGTGAACGTGCAGTTCCCGCTTCCGGGAGGGGGCGTGAGCCCGGCAGGCGTCTCGGTCCATACCATGATCGCGGAGGGCATGTAATGGCTTCTTGTTTGCACAGCAGGTCTCGCCGGGACGGTTTCACCATGACGGAAGTCATGGTCTCTTCTGCGATCACCATGATGGTGGTGGCCAGCGTTTTTGCGGTTCTCATTCAGGGGCTGCGGGTGTGGGAGCGTGAGGAGATCATGGGTGAGCTCGACATGGATCTCGAACTGGCACTTGAGCGGATCCGTTCCGACCTCAGGTTGTCGAGTGTCGGGATCGGCCTGATGTCGTTCTATCCCGACGACGGCAGTGATTTCATAGCGATGAGTCTGCCGCTGTCCGAGGACATTGATGACGATGGCTTGCTGGATCGTGATGCGCAGGGAAGAATCCTGTGGAACCAGACGGTCATCTATCACATCCGCCCCGGAACGCCCGACCAGCTGCTGCGCACCGAGTTCTCGCCACGGTACATGAACGCGACCCCGGAAACCCTCTATGAGCAGCTCGAGGAGGTGGTTGGCGCCGGATCCCAGGCCGAGATTGCGGCTGCAGCGATGAGTGGCGAGGTCGCCACGACCAAGGTCGTCTTCGAAAACCTGGTCGAGCTCGTCTTTGCTCCGCCCGATATGGTCTATGACTGCTATGCGCCTGTTCGCACCAAGGGCCGGTCGTTCAACTGGGGCAGCATCGTCCTGGACGGAGAGAAACACAAGCTCAAGCTGACCTCGATTGGAAGGAATGCCGCGAGCTCGGGGTACAACATTGAGGTGGACCGGATTCGCATGAGCAATACGGCTAGTGACCGTGAAGGCGAGATCTATGTGCCCGCGAACACGCATCCGACCGCACCGCTGTACAAGCTGTCGAGCTTGGGCATGACGATGTCCGCGTCACAGCGCAGTTCCGGCTGGACCTTCAGTGGTAACTGTGCCGCCGTGGCGTCGGGTGCGCAAGGGGCGTCGGTGGAGTTCGAGGTGTACAACGATCTGTGGTGTGACAGCAACTTCAGTGTGCCCGGGGCGGCGATCAGCAGCAACTGCAGCGTGAAGTGTGACACGTCGTTCACCAACGTAAACCCCTATATCCCGGACGTGGTGGTGACCATGGATAAGGGCATTGCCTGGACCGCCAACAGCCTGTCGGACACCAACACAACCGAGATCATTGCCGGATACCCGTTGCAGGTTACCAACATGGTCTACGGCGGGACCAACGACCTGGGAGCCATCACGCTGAACGGAAAATGGGCGAGGCTCCAGTTCACGGGTGGCTACGGCGCGCCGACGTACATCACGAATGTCTACCTGATGGCAAGCGGCGCCACCGGCGTGGCCCATAGCGTCACGTTCAACGACGGCGAGGACGGAACGTTTGTGCCTTCGCTGGAGTCGGTGTGGAGCGACTGGGTGCCGGACTTCGTGATCAACAGGGACGACGACTATCTCGTGTCACTGCAGATCGGTGGCATGGGCGATTTGGACCTCGATCTGTTCGTCTCCGGGAGTTCCGGCACCATCCTCCATCGTGAGAACATCGGCACGCCCAGTGTCCCTGCCTGGGGGCCGAACGTTTCACCGTGGGCAGGTGTGACCTATGGCTACAGTGGTTACGGTGCGCCCGCCTTTGTGGATATTGATTCCGATGGCGACCAGGACCTGTTCCTGGGCGGATGGCAAGTGGGGCAAGTCAAGTACTACGAGAATTCGGGCACGCTGGCGTCGCCCAACATGGTGCTGATCGATGCGGACTGGAACACCGTCCGCCATACACTCAGCCGGCCGACTTTTGCGGACATCGATGCAGATGGAGATTTCGACTTCTTTACAGGGGGACAGGACGGCTACATCCAGTTCATGCCGAACACCGGCACACCCTCCGAGCCGAGTTGGGGCGCGCTCGACTCGATGTGGATGGGGCTTCGGGTATGCCGGAACAATGACACGAACGAGGTATACCACTATATAGCACCTGCGTTTGCGGACATTGATGCGGATGGCGATCTGGACTTGTTTGTAGGTCGCTATGACCCAGGCGACATCACCATGTTCGAGAACGTGGGTACAGCTCTTGCACCGGCCTGGGCAGCGGGCGTGGACCCGTATGGGGGCATCAATGTTGGCTCCAGCTCCGCCCCGACCTTCGGAGACATCGATGCCGATGGCGATCTCGATATGCTCGTCGGGGACATGGATGGCGAAGTCTCGTTGTTCGAGAACACCGGAACGCCCGCGAGTGCGGCCTGGGGTGTGACCAACAGTAGCTACCTGGGCATTGACGTGGGGTCATGGAGCACGCCGGTGTTTGCCAACCTGAATCCGGATGTCCATAGCGTTCACAAGGAGATCGGTCCGGCGGGCAGCACGCTGTCGTTCACGAACGAGGTCGCCTGCAGTGATCTCATATGTCTGACCGCGATCGAAGTGGGATACCCCGAGACCGCCATCTTCAGGTCCGGTATATTCGATACGATGATGGCAGCACCCGAGTACGATGAGCTCAACTGGACACACGTAGAAGAGTTCGGCAAGGGCGGCGATGTTGATATTCGCGTGCGGTCCAGCGATCTGGCCGATATGTCGGATCTGACCGATGCCGACTGGCAGGATGCGCGTTTTGGCGATGACGGGTATTTCCAGGGCAATGTGGGTAACGGCCTCTCTTCACTACCGCGTCGCCGGTACGTACAGTATGAGGCGCTCTTCCGCTGCTTCAAGTCCGAGGGGCACACGAACGCCCCCACGGCCATTCTGCGCGACGTTACAATAGACTGGCCCGGACCGGTCGGGCTGGTCGATTTCGTTATCGATTTCGGCAAGGGCCCGGACTGCGGCATTGTGGTGGCAACGGTTGATGGGCGGGACTTTGTGAAGGGCGTCAGCCTTGAGATGGAAATCTACAAGCAGGGGCGAGTCCAACTATTCAGTGCTGAGGGCAAGCTTGAAGTAAGACCGCTAAATACAGGTAAGTAAAGGAGGTCGATTATGACGGGACAGCAAACGCAGGGAACGGCGCGCAAAAGAGGTGGCTGTAATGGGTCCGCCATGGTGATTGTAATGTGCCTGGCCGGCGTCATGCTGGTGGCCACCTTCTCGATTGTGATGATCACGGGGAGCATGGCACGCAAAGCGAACAAGATCTCGCAAGGTGTGCAGGCCCTGGCGATCGCCGAGGCCGGTGTGGCCGACGTGCTGGCGCAGATGTCGACCAACTACGTGGGGATGATGGACACGGTCTATACGGCCAGTTTCGGCGGGGGAAGCTTCGTGGTCAGCACGAAGACGGACATGGCCAGCGGCAATATCACCATCTGGAGCGATGGCGAGATAGCGGGCGAAGACCGGACAACCGTGGTAGAGCTTCTGGGTGATCTCAACGTGTTGCGCCAGAAGGCGCTGGGTGCGGGCGACGCTATCCTGGCGGAAGGTGACGTTACGCTCGAGACCTCGGCCTTGACGGTGAACGGGTCCGTGCACGCCAATCGTAACGTGTTGCACTCGATTGGCAACACGACCATCAACGGCGACGTATCGGCTTGCGGCGTGGTACAGGTCTCCGTTACCGGAGGCCATCAGCAGCTCCCCAACTCCGACCCGATCTGGGTGCCGGACTTCCAGCCCTACGATGAGTGGAAAACGGAGGCCATTTCCGGTGGCATCTACTACCCCGGCACGGTCCAGCTCAAGGGCAGCATTTCACCCGGCAACGGGATTGTTTTTGTTGATGGTGATGTGACGATCAAGAACAACACCAAGTTGAACGGGACGCTGGTCGCATCGGGCAGCATCACGATCAACAACCGCTTGGTTCACACGCCTGCCAACACCAATTGGCCCGCTTTGTTGGCCGGGATGAACATCAACCTGCACAATCGCAACTCGTATTACGGTGTGATCTTCGCCGGGCATGATATCGTCTCGCGCAATCGTCGCTATATCAATGGTGCGTTGGTGGCCATGAACAATGTCTACGTCGACAACTCGACCACGATTGACCCGTTGACAAAGAGTCCGGATTGGTCGCCGAATGCAAGCAATACGCCGCCCGAAGTTGATGTTGGCGGCTGGCTGCGTTAGCGACGAGGGGGAGTCTCCCTGGCTGTCGCCCTGGCACTGGCTTCCAGGGCGACCGCCAGTCCTTCATGCACTTTGGCCAGGTCGGGCGCGAGCTCCAGCGCCTTTCGAAAACAGGGCACGGCATCCTCCGGACGATCGGTCTCCAGCAGGACAGAACCGAGATTGCCCCACGCCGTCGCCTTGTTCGGGTTGATCTCCAGCGCTCGTCGAAGATGTACTTCGGCGCCCGTGAACGCCTTCTTGCGCATCAGCAGGAAACCCAGGTTCTCGTGGGCAGCCGCGAAATCATCCCGTAGCGCCACGGTTGCACGGTAATAGGTGATCGCCTCCGCTGTTTTGCCCTGTTGATCATGGACGTAGGCCAGGTTGTAGGCGGCAAGGTAGTCCTGTGGGTGGATGGCGAGGACGCGATGATAGACTTCGGATGCTTCATCGTAGCGCTGCATTTGTGCCAACACGCCGCCGTGGAGCAGAAGCAGGTGCGGATCGGGATTCCAATCAGCCAACTCCCGGGCCATGCCTTCGGCCTCGTCAAAACGGTCAAGCAGGCGCAGCAGGTGCACCTGTTCGGTTCGCGATCCCGTTGTGGCGTGTCCCATGTCGTGCTCAAACCGGCGGATACTCTCTTGCGCCGCCTCCAGGTCGCCCATGTAGCGCAGGGCCTCGGCGCTGTCGAGCCACGCCTTTCGGTAGACCGGTGACAGGCTGGCCGCCCGCTCCATGTGGGTGAAGGCTTCGGTCGGCTTGCGTTCGATCAGCTTGAGCAGTCCGGCGAGGTGTTGGTAGGCCGGTTCATAAACCGCGTCGGTCGGGGCAGGGGGGAGGGGGACAGGGCTGGCGGTACGCCGCATGGCCAGGACAGTGTCCAGGTGCCTCCGGGCGTAGGCCGGGTAGGAGCCCGACGCCAACCGGTCGAAACAGGCGTCGGCCAGGAATCGGAACATGAGGGGCAGGTATCCCCCGTAGACCGATGCGCTGATCGTCGTCAGGGCGGGGTCCGGGACCATCTCGGCGAGTCGCCCACACACCGACTCCGGCGCCCACTGCATGTCGCCCTCCAGGTGGATGTCCGTCAGGGCACGGGGGAAAGCAAAGAAGTCGACATCCAGGTCCAGTATGGCGCCCGGCGGCAAGGCACTCATGGCGTTGAGCGAGGTGACCACCATTGTGCCCTTGAGCAGGGGGAACGAGAACGAGCCATCCTCGTGGTCCGTGAACTCGGGCGTCGCGAGGCGAAGCGCGGAGCCGAGGTGGCCCTTGAGTCGGGCACGACTCGTGTCATCCATCGAGAGGTCGGGCACGACCCAGATGAACCGGCTCACCGTGCCATCCGCCATGCAGGGGTAGATGAAGTTGCCCAGGTCGAACAGCGTCTCTTTGGGCCGAACCTTGAAACCCGAAACAGTGCTGAGGTCGCTGAGCCGAAAGATCTCGTCCCACGCCCTGGCCTTTCGCAGCTGGTCCAGTTTTCCGATAGTCTCCGGCGGCACATACCGGCAGTCATCGTGAGCGTCCAGGTGAACGACCGTTAGGCCGCGCCGCCCGCTACGATACCATATCATACCGGCCGAACTGTGATTCTCCACCAGGTAGACGTTGTTGGTCTGCCGCACAACGCCCGGGATGGGGGCAGAAGGGGGGCGTGCGATTGCCTGCGTGGCAAGCAACACGAACGCCACGAGCCCCACTCCGCGCACCGGCCTCTTGCGTTGGACGTTCGGAGTTCGTTGTTCGCTGTTCAGTGTTCTCTCCATTCTTTGTCTGGTCAGAGAGGCAGGGATCCGGGGTTGTGTACACCGTCCTCGGTAATGATCCCGGTGATGAGTTCCGCCGGGGTTACGTCGAAGGCGGGGGCATAGACCTTGACCGCTTCGGGCGCCGTCCGGCGCCCGAACCCTTCGGTGATCTCCTCGGCGCCGCGCTCTTCGATCGGGATCTCCGCGCCGGTGACCGCATCGGGGTCGATCGTGGAGGTCGGCGCCAGTACGTAGAAAGGGATGCCGTGCGCCTTGGCGAGCAGGGCGACCCCGTAGGTGCCGATCTTGTTGGCGGCGTCGCCGTTGGCGGCAATGCGGTCGGCGCCTACGAAAACGATGTCGATGCGCCCCTCTTTCATCACCTGGGCCGCCATGTTGTCGCAGATCAGCGTGACGTCCACTCCTGCCTCCATCAGTTCCCACGTGGTGAGCCGCGCGCCCTGCAGCAGGGGGCGCGTCTCGTCGGCGTACACGCTCACGCGCTTGCCCTCTTCCTGTGCCACGTAGACCGGGGCCAGCGCGGTGCCGTAGCCGGAGGTGGCCAGTCCGCCGGCATTGCAGTGTGTCAGAACGGTGTCGCCATCCTTGAGCAATGCCGCCCCGTGCTCGCCGATGGCGCGACACATGGCGAGGTCTTCGTCGCGGACCGCGATGGCCTCGCGCACGAGCTCACATGCCAGCGCCTCCCCGGAAGCGGCCGAGGAGGCGTGTGCAGCACGCCGCATGCGGTCCAGCGCCCAGAACAGGTTGACGGCTGTCGGTCGGGATGTGGCGAGGTAATCTGCCGCACGGTCCACCGCGTCACGCACGTCCTCGATTGTGCCCGCCCGTTGGTCCTGTGCGGCCGCAGCCACGCCCATGGCGGCGGTCACGCCGATGGCAGGGGCGCCGCGCACCTGCAGGATCTTGATGGCGTGCCAGATGGCTTCCTGGTCGGTCGTCTCAATAAAGACGGTCTCGGACGGCAGCAGCGTCTGGTCAAGAATGCGCAAGTGGCCGGGAACGGCGTCATCGGCTTGCGCGGGAATCCAATCAACCGGTTTCAAAGTCTTCATTTCTTGCGTTCCTGCCTGCGCGAAGCGCTTTGGAGTGCGCTGGCTTGACAGCGCTTTCTCCGTAGATATGAAAGCGGCGTCAAGCCGCCGCACTCCAAAATACTAATGAACGAGTTCAGGTGCCAACATACGGAGCATGACCAGCATACCCAGGCTGACGCTGTTGAAGAGCAGGTGCATCACGATCGGGACGATGATGTTGCCCGTATAGAGGTAGGCAAGCGAGAGCGCCATGGCGAACACGAAGAGGGGAATCACGGCGGTCGGCGTCAGGTGGATGGCCGCAAAGATGAGCGACACGAACACCATGGCCCGCATAAGCGTGGTGTGACGCAGCATGGCCGGAAACGCGATGCCGCGGAAGAGCGCCTCTTCGATGATTGGGGCGCCGACGATCGCCAGCGAGGCGAGGTAGAGCTGCAGTGCCAGCGGCTGCTCGGGATCGAGCATGAACTGCACGGCCGGTTGCCGATCGAACGGGAGACCCAGAACGTGGAAGAGGACGAGCGACAGCAAACCGTAGAAGAGCACCACCGGCATGGCCGCAAGGTAGAAGAGGATGCCCTGGCCAATCCGGAGCAGGACATGTCCGTGGCCCAGGCCGAATGCCTCCCGCCAGGATATGCCGCGGCGTCGCAACAGGTAGACGATGATGCCGATGGCGAGAATCTGAAAGATCAGCGTGTGGAGCTGCAGAATCCATGTGCCTGCCGCCTCGGCGCCAAGGGCGAGCAGGATCTCGGCCGTGACTTCGGCGCAGAGAAAACCCAGCACCACGGCGCTGACCAGGAAACCCACGTCGCGCCACGACCAGGGCCGTTGGTGCATGCGCTCGGCGTAGCGGGGGAACGACGGCGGGCGAATCCGCATCAGGATAACCAGCAACAGGTCGAGTCCGAGCCCCACGACGATGGCCAGCACCATCAGTGTCCCGGCGACCTGCAGCACGATGGGCAGATCGTGGGGATCAACCGTTTGAAAGATGCTATCCACAGAAAATGCCTTTGTGGCCTATGTGTTATTCAGGATACGACTGCTCTGTTGTACAGAAAGGGCAGTCTACCTTCATGACGTGGTGTTCTGCAAGAGCCCGTGTGGCGACCGGAGTTCTGTGGCGCACCGTTCCCCCGCGACCTTGCGTCGTGGGAAACAGAGATCCTCTCCTCCACGGCCCGAAGGGCAGTGGCGGAGCTTCCCATCTCCGACGTCCGGCCTCTGACGTCCGACGTCCGACTATTCAGGCACTTCCAGCCACTTGCTCTCCGATGCACTGCTCTTCACGACGGTGTCGATGAAGAACATGCCGCGGATGCCGTCGCGGACCTTCGGATAGTCGAACTTGCTGTCGTCGACGGGTTTGCCGTCGATCGCCTTGGCCATAGCCGAGGCAAACTCCTTGTAGATATTGGCAAAGCTCTCGATATAGCCTTCCGTGCGCCCGGCGGGCAAGCGGGCCGCGCTCGCCGCGCTCTTGCCGATTCCCGGACCGGCGGTACGGCGGACATCGGCGGGCTTGTTGAGCCAACGGACGATCAGGGAGTTGGGATCTTCCTGTTTCCATTCCAGCGCCCCCTTGTCACCATACACGCGGATGCTCAACGCGTTCTCACTGCCGATCGCCACTTGGCTGGCCCACAGAATTCCCTTCGCACCGTCCCCGAGTCGGAGCAGGACGCTCCCGTCGTCGTCGAGCGTGCGGCCGTTCACAAAGATGTTGAGGTCCGCGCACACCTCGGTGATACGGAGACCCGTGATGTATTCGGCAAGGTTGTGGCCGTGGCAGCCAATGTCGCCGATGCAGCCGGAGACGCCGGCAAACCGGCCATCAGTGCGCCATGACGCCTGCTTCTGTCCCGAGGCCTCCAGTCGCTCAGCCAACCAGTCCTGGGGGTACTCCACCACGACGCGGCGGATCTTGCCGAGTCTCCCCTTGGCAACGAGATCACGCGCTTCCTTCACCATCGGGTAGCCGGTGCAGTTATGGGTCAGGCAGAAGAGCTTCCCCGTCGCCTCGATCTTGCGTTCGAGGTTCTGCGCTTCGTCGAGGTTGACCGTCATCGGTCCGTCACATGCCACGTGGAAGCCGCCGTCGAGCGATGCCATGGCCACTGGGTAGTGCATGTTGTTGGGCGTCACGATCGAGACGAAATCCATCCGCTCATCCGCGGGGAGCTTGCCCTCTTTTTGAATCATGTCACGGTACGTGCCGTAAACACGCTCGGGCTCGAGGTATAGATCCTTTCCGCTCAACTTCGATTTCTGTGGTGTGCTGCTGAAGGCACCGCAGACCAGTTCGATCTGACCATCCATCTGGGCTGCAATACGGTGCACCGCGCCAATGAGCGCTTCGCGTCCACCACCAACCATCCCCATTCGTATTTTCCTTTTCATATCCTCTTCTCCCCTCCGATTCTTGGGTAGGTTACAACGATTCAAGAACGGGCGCAACATAAAAAACACTCAAAACGCGCATACGAATTGACTCACGATAAATGTCACCGGGGCGAGAAAAGGTGGGCGAGCTGATCAGGGTTGTTGACTCATATTCAATGTCACCGAAGGGAGGCATCGAATATGACACGACAATCCAAGGAAGAATACCTGTTGAAGA
>JADHWE010000072.1 GCA_016783675.1 Kiritimatiellia bacterium | reverse complement strand
CGGAGAGCTCGCCCTACCTTATCGAGGACGGGGTAGGGCGAGCTCTCCGAGCGAGCCGCGACGCCACGGTCCCCTACTCTTCCTTCAGATTCTCAACTTCCTGCTCAAGTTTCTTCACCCTGCGAAGCAACTCGGGAAGGTGTTCTTGAGCCGCGCGAATGCGCTTCCAGGCCATGGGCGGCCGTCCCATGAACCCCATCAGGATGCCGCCGGGCGCCACGTCTTTGTGCGCGGCGGAATTGCCGCCAATGATGGCGTTGTCCCCGATCGTAATGTGCCCGACCGCACTGGCTTTGCCTGCCATCTGGACGTTACGCCCGATGACCGTGCTGCCGGCAACGCCAACCTGCGAGGCCATGGCCGTGTTCTCTCCGACGACCGTGTTGTGCGCGATCTGGACCAGGTTATCGATCTTCACGCCGTTCTCGATCACGGTGCGCCCGAAACGCCCGCGGTCAATGGTGGTACAGGACCCGATCTCGACGTCGTCACCGACCTCCACGATCCCGACCTGCGGAATCTTGACCCAGCTTCCATCGTCCTGGCGATCGTACCCGAACCCGTCGCTGCCGATCACCGATCCGTCATGAATGATGGTTCGTGCACCGATCGTACACCCCTCGCGGACGGAGACGTGGGCATGCAGGACGCTGTCTTCGCCCACGCGCGCGCCGGCCCCGAGGTAACACGATGCCACGAGGAGCGCGCCCTTCCCCACCACCACGCCGTCCTCCAGCACACAGAGCGGGCCAACGCAGGCGCCTTCGCCTATCTCCACGTCATCGGCTACTACGGCCGACGGGTGCACGCCGGGCGTGGCGCCGGGGTACTCGGGCGCGAGCTCAAGGGCAATCTGGGTCATGGCCGCGTCGGGTTTCTTGACGCGGATCAACGGGCAGGGACTGTTGCCCTCCCAATCGGTGCGCACCAGGACCGCCGCCGCTTTCGTGTCGGCCAGGATGGCGTCGTACTTGCGGCTCGCCAGGAAAGAGATGTCTCCGGACCGGGCCGCACGCAGCCCGGCCAACCCGGTAATCTGCACATCGCCATCGCCTTCGACGGCACCATCAACCAGTGCGGCTATTTCGGCTACTGTTTTCATGGCCCCGTCAGTCTTCATCCCGCAACACCTGGATCTCCTTCATGACCAGGTCGGTAATATCCAGCTTCTCCGTGTGGAACACCACGATACCGGAACCCGTGACGCCCACGGCGGACTTGTCGATCACCAGCGAGAGATCCTTCTTGGTCGCCACGCGGGTGACCAGCTTCTGCACGGCTTCTTCAACCAGCTTGTGCATCCGCAGCTTCTGGTCATTCAGCTCGCGCTGCCGTTCCATGAGACGCTGGCCCAGGTCCTTCTCCATCGCCTGGAGATCCTTGAGCTGCTCGTTGACTTCCTCTTCGCGTTCGGCACGAACGGCGTCGCTCACGGCCGGATCGGCCGCCGCGCGGCGGGCATCGAGGAACTCCCTTTTCTTCCCCTCGAACGTCTCGATCATCGCGTCTTTCTCACTCTCCAGCTCGGCAAACTGGTCGCGCAGGATTTCACGGTTCACATCGGCTTTCGGGTGCGCCTTCACCAATTGATCCATGTCAACCACACCCAGATCACCCGCCGCCGAAGCGAACGTCACACTCACCAACAGAAGCGCGACGAGTAGCCCGCACCTTGTACTCCGCATTCCGCATTCCGCATTCCGCATTCCCCACCTCCTAGTAATCATACCCAATCCAAATCACCCAGTTATCCGTATCCGTCAGGTCGTCGTCGGCTTCGACCGACCAAGCCCGGTCGATTCGGATCGGGAATCCCGGCATGTCGAGCCGCAGACCAATGCCGGCGCCCGAGGCCAGGTTGTCACTGTTGAAATCGTAGGCATCGCGCCACACGCCGCCGATGTCATAGAATGCCGCCAGGCGCACGCCTTCGACGAGGGGGACGGTGTATTCCACGTTCGCGATGGCCAGGCTCTGGCCGCCGACCGGGCGATAGCTGATGGTCGACGTCGGATCGGTCGGCACAACCTTCGGGCCCACGTCGCGGTAGTCGAAGCCGCGGATGGTGCGGCCGCCGCCGGCAAACAGGCGCTCCGAGATGGGCACTTCGTCCGTATCGCCATAAGGCTCAACCGTTTCGTAACGGCCCTTGATGGTGAGAACGTGATCCCACCAGAGCGGAATGTAGAACGCGGTGCGCCCACCGACACTGTAGACATCCGTGTCGAATCCCAGGGGGCCACCGGAGATCCGCCCGAACACGCTGGCGCGCAGTCCGCGCGTGGGGATGAAGGGATTGTTGCGCGTGTCATGCGTGAGCGTGATCTTGAAGGTGCTCTCGAGCGTGTCCTCTTCGCGGGAGAATCTGTACGTCTCTTCCGGGGTGGCGGCATAGACATACTCGTTGGTATCGGCGACATCCGTAATGACGGTCTCTTCGAGCGCATAGCGGAAGGTAACGCGGTTGGCGCCGGGAAGCGCCTTGCTGAGCGATACGGCTGCGCCGGTGCGCTTGAGGTCATAGTCCGTGTAGTTCAGGTCCGTGCGATAGAGGTCGGTCCCCAACGAAAGCTTGCGGTTCAGGAACCAGGGCTCCACGAACGAGAGCTTGTAGTCGCGCCGTTCGGAGCCGAACTGGGCCCGCAGGTTGAGCTTCTGACCGCCGCCGGTGAACGGCCAGCCCCGTATATCGAAGTTGCCCTGGGAGACCTCGACAAAACCGATGATGTTATCGATGCTGGAGAACCCGGCCCCGACCAGGAACTGCCCGGTCCGCTTCTCTTCGACCTCGAAGATCACGTCCTCCCGGTTCGGTACAGACGTCTCCTGCTCGTAGCGCCTCACCGAGGAGAAGTAGCCCAGGTTCATCAGGCGCCGCTCGCTGCGCTGCGCCTTGACGGCATTCATAACATCCCCCGGGTTCAGGAGGAGCTCGCGCCGGATCACCTTGTCGCGCGTACGGGAGTTGCCGCGAATGCGGATGTTGCCGACCTTGATCAGTTCACCTTCGGTGACAGCAAACGTCACGGCCACGGTGTTGGCGGCGGGGTCCGATTCAAGCAACGGACGAACCCGCGCACGGGCATAGCCGCGGCTGCCGTAGAAATCGCGGATTCGCTGGACGGACCCCTGGATGAACCGGGACGATGCCGTGGTTCCGGGCCGCGCTATGACCAGGGCTTCCACCTCGGTCTGCGGAAAAAGCTCTACACCGGTTACGGTTACGGAGTCGAAACGGTACGTCTCGCCCTCGCGAATCTTGACCACGATCGTCTGGCGTCCCTTCTCATCCAGCTCCACCGTCGGGTACTCGACCTCGACATCCAGGAAACCCCGCTCCCGGTAGACACTGCGGACAGCCAACCGCATGGCCGACAGCTCATCGCCCGTGTAGCGCCGCTTGCGGAAAAGCCACATCGGGCTCCAGGGCGAGGGACGACGGATGGCGCGGCGCAGGTCGCTGTAGTCGATACGCGCGTTGCCCTCGAAACGGACCGTCTTGACCTTGGAGCGTGCGCCGGATTCGACATGAACACGTACGGTCGCCAGGCCCTGGTCGCGATCGACCTCCTCGACCTCCCAGGTGATTGCCACGTTCGGGTAATGGTCCTCGACAAACGCCTCGCGGAGCTTGCGGACGTGGACGCCCAGCGTGTGGTCGTCCACGCGGTCCCCCACCTCCAGGTCCAGCAGCGCCCTCAACTTCCGCAACGGCAGATGGTCCGACCCCGCGAATTCAGCGGGCTCGGCCAGGGTCAGCTTGCGTGCCACGATATAGACCAGCGCCACCCCGTCCTCACGGGCCTCCACGTCCACGTTCACCGAACTGAAGCGGCCCGTGTCGAGCAGGCTGCGGACATCGCGCGAGATGTCCGAACGGTCGAGCGCGTCGCCCTCGCGAATACGCGTGTGTGTCTCGATGTAGCTGTGGTCCACGCGGCCGGCTCCGACATTGCGCACCTCGATGGCGAGGATGGGCGAGCGCGTTTCCTCCTGGGCCCACGCGGACAGGGAAACCAGCACGATCAGCAGGCCGGCAAACAGAAGAGAGACACGCTTCATTCTTCCTCCGCATCCATGCCGTCGAAGTCGTCAACGCCCCGTGCACGATCGCGGAAGCGCGTGTACTCCTCTTCGAAGTTCAGATTCACCTCGCCGGTCGGCCCGTTACGATGTTTGGCCACGTCCACGATCGCCAGCATCCTGTCCTCGTGCTGGTCGTCGTCCGGGTAGCGGCAGGGCCGGCGCAGCATGAAGACGACATCGGCGTCCTGTTCGATCGCGCCCGAATCGCGGAGGTCGGAGAGCTTTGGCCGGCCGGTCTTGTCGCGCTGTTCGGGGGCGCGGCTGAGCTGGCTCAACACCAACACGGGCACGCGCAACTCCTTGGCCATGGCCTTGATATTGCCCGAGATCTGGGAGGTCTCGATCTGGCGGCCCTGGCGGGCATACTCCTTGGAGTGCATGAGCTGCAGGTAGTCGATAACGATCAGCTCCACATTATGCTTCTTCCGCATACGCCGCGCACGCGCACGCAACTCGAGCACGTCAAGGCCACCCGTGTCATCCAGAAAGATCTGCGCCTTGTTCAGTACCGAAGCCGCCTGCACCAGCTTGCCGTGATCCACCTTGGAAACGTACCCGCGCTGGATCTTCTGCGAAGGCACACCCGCGTGTGAACAGAGCATGCGCATGGCGAGTGCGTCGTACGACATTTCCAGGCTGAAGATACCTACGGAGTGCGGCGTGCCATCAGGGTCCAACTTACCCAGCGCCACGTTTTCGGCAATGTTCATTGCGAGCGAGGTCTTGCCCATCGAGGGACGCGCTGCCAGAACAACCATCTCGCCTGCGCGCAGGCCCATCGTGATCCGGTCCAGGTTCTCGAACCCGGTCGAGAGGCCGGTAACGCCTTTGCCGGTCTCGAGAATCGTGTTCACGTGGGACATCGTCTCTTTTACGGCTGTCGGCCAGGGCGTTACGGTTCCGTAACGCTGCTCGTTGATATCGAGAAAAGCCTGCTCAACCGCACTGAGAAGCTGGTCCGCACTGTCCACCGCCCCGTAGCATTCCGTCTCGGCGGCCCGCGCGCAGTTGATGACGCGGCGCAGGAGATGCTTCTGGTAGACGATGTCGATGTAGTATTCGGCGTGGGCGGCGGTGGGCGTGGAGTCGATGAACTGGTTCAGCGCCGCGACGCCGCCGACACCGTCGAGCTTGCCGGCGTCGCGAAGCTGTTCGGAGACGGTCAGGACATCGATGACACGGTTCTGGCCATGCAGGCCCAGCATGGCCTCAAACACCATGCGGTGTATGGGGGCGTAGAAGGATTCTTCGTCGAGCCGATGCTCGATACAGATGTCCATGACGCGCACGGAGTCGAGCAGAACCGACCCCAGCACGCCTTTTTCCGCTTCTTCGCTATACGGTGGCACACGGTCCGACGGGGCCGTGTGCACGGACGAAGAAGGAGCCGTAACCATGTTGCCTATTCCTCAACCACCCAAACCTTGAGCGTGGCCTCAACCTGGGGGTGAAGACGCACAGGCACATCAAACGTGCCCAGCTCTTTGATGTGGTCGGTCAGGGCGACCTGGTGACGATCGATTTCGATGCCCTGGGTTTTCAGGGCGTCAGCGATGTCGGACTCACCCACCGAGCCATACAGCTGCTCGCCTTCGCCAACCTTGACCGTGATCGTACACGAAGCGGCCCCGACCTTTTTGGCAAGTGCCTGGGCCTCGGCAAGGCTCTCGGCCTGCTCTTTATCACGCTCGACCTGCAACTTCGCCAGGCGGCGGCGCGTGCCCTCCGACACGGGTGCCGCGAGCTCGCGGGGCATCAGGTAGTTACGTGCGTAGCCATCGGCCACGGTCACAACATCGCCTTCTTTTCCAAGACCGTCTACGACGGCCATCAACAGAACTTCCGTTGCCATCTGCCTGTTCTCCTCTAGGGTAGCAATCCCATCGTACGTGCCCGGCGGATACTGCGCTTGATCTGGCGCTGCTGCTTGGCGCTCGCACCAATGGTGCGCGCCGGCAGGATCTTGCCGTGTTCGGTCATGAACTTGCCGAGCAATTCATAGTCCGTGGACTTAATCTCTTTCACGCCCTCGAGGTGACGTGCTGCTTTGCCGGCACCCCGGTCGGCTGTACGCCGCTTGGATGTCCGTCTAGTCTTCATCTTCCTGGCCATTGTATCTCCTTACTCTCCCTTAAAACGGCAGGTTCTCGTCATCACCTAAACTCTGTGCACCCGCAGGCGGCGGGGGTTCCGGGGTAGGCGCCGGGGCCGGTGTCGGTGTCGGCGCCGGTGTCGGTGTCGGTGCCGGCGCGGGTGCCGGCGCGGACTGGCGCGAGCCCTGTCCGCCCTGGTCGCCTTGGCCGCCCGGACGACCGCCGAGGAACTGCACGCGGTTGGCGCGCACCAGCAGACGGCTGTGCTTCTGCCCGTCCTTCTCCCACTGGTCATACTTCAAGCCGCCCTCGACCATCACCTGCGATCCTTTCTGCAGATACTGCCCGCAGGTTTCGGCCTGGCGCCCCCATACGACCACGGAGACATAACAGACCTCTTCGTGGTCCTGTCCGTCGCGGCCCTTGAACCGGCGGTTGATAGCCATGCGCAGGTCTCCAACCGCATCGCCCGACGGCGCGTAGCGCACCTCCGGATCAGCCGTCAGGTTCCCCATCAGGTATACGCGGTTGAGATCAGCCATCGACTACGACCTCCTCGACCGGTGCTTCAGCGGCTACGGCCTCCTCGGCCTCCTCGGCCTCTTCAGTCTCCGGCTCTGCCACCAGGATCTGGGAACGGAACAGGTCGTCGACGAGCTTCAGACGAGCCCGCAGCGTGTCCACGCTAGTCGGATCCAGCTCGCAGCGCAGGGTCATGTAGATCCCCGCATCGCGCTTCTTCATCTGACGAGCAAACATTCGCTCGCCCATCGGCTGCTTGGAAACCACCTGGCCGCCCAGCTTGCCAATCTCATCATCTATGCGCGTCAGCACATCACCCAGTGCCTCCTCGCTCAGTGAGGTCGGAAAAATACAAATCATGTCGTACGTCTTCAACGCCATCTTCTTCTGCTCCCTATAACACCTCGAGTCCGTTGAAGGCATTCATCGCCGCCTCCGTTCCCGACTCGACAATTCGCTCCACCGCATCCGCGGCGCACTTGACCACTTTCTCCATCTCTGCCCACTCGTCCGTCCCGTAGGTCCGGAGCACGTGGCTCACCAGGTTCTCCTCCTGGTGCCGGCGGCCGACCCCGATGCGCACCCGCGCAAAATCGTCACCCCCGATCTGCTCAATCACCGACGCGAGCCCGCGGTGTCCCCCGCTGCCGCCCTTCGGCCGCACCCGGATCCGCCCCACGGGCAGGTCCGCGTCGTCCAGCACCAACACCAGGTTGGCCTGCTGGGCCTTGAAGTAGCGCAACGCGGCGGCAACCGCGTGGCCACTCCTGTTCATAAACGTCTCCGGCTTCACCAGCAGCACGGGACTTCCGGCCACCACGGCCTTGCCCGAGCGTGCCCGGTATCGCAGGCTGCGCCGCAGCCGGCAGCCGGCCCGCTCCGCCAGTACATCCACCGTGGCGAACCCCACGTTGTGCGGCGTACGCTCGTAGCGGCGCCCCGGGTTCCCCAGCCCCACGATGACGTTCACAACAGGCTCCCGGCGCTAGTCCTCATCCTTGGCTTCGCCTTCACCTTCACCGGCTTCGCCTTCAGCGCCCTCTTCGCCCTCTTCGCCTTCACCCTCTTCGCCCTCTTCGGCCTCTTCGGGCTCGGCCTCAACACGCGGCGCCAATACAGTCGCCACGGCAATATCTTCCGCCGTCAACAAAGTCAATCCACTGGGCAGCGGCACATCGCCGGCCAGCACGCTGTCACCGATCGACAGCTCAGAAACGTCGATTTCGAGCTGGTCGACGATATCGTTCGCCAAACCTTCGACCTCGAGCTCGTGCAGAACCTGTTCCAGTACGCCGTCCTGCTGGGCCACGCCGTACGGTTCGCCCTTGAGCGACACCGACACGTTCACGGCCAGCTTCTCAGTCATCGAAATCATCGTGAAGTCGGCATGCATCACCGCGCCGGTCAGCGTATCGTGCTGCACATCCTGCAGCAGCGCCTTGGCCGCCTTGCCGTCATCCAGGGCCACGTCCAGAATCATGTTCTCGCTGGCGTGGCGACGCAGCAGCATCTCGAAGCTGTGTGTCTCCAGTTTCACCGGCGTCGTGGTGCCGTCCTGGTTGGCCACAATGGCCGGAATCCAACCTTCACGCCGCAGACGGCGTGCCGCGGGTGTACCCGCATCGCCGCGTTTCTCAAGTTTAACTACTACCGTTTCAGCCGCCATTTTCCTGTCCCTTCTACCTACAGTCTGAACAACGAGGTGACCGACTGGTCCTCGTGAATTCGCAGAATTGCCTCCCCCAACAGCTCGGCCACGGAGAGTACCGCAACCGGGAAATCATCGCCGATCGTGGACGGAATCGTATCCGTCACAATCAACTCGTTGATCGGCGAGTCCACCAGCCGCTGACACCCCACATCGGTCAGCATCGCGTGCGTGACAGCCGCATAGATCTCCTTGGCGCCATGCTGCTCCAGCAAGCTGGCCGCCGAACACAACGTCCCACACGTGCTCGTCATGTCGTCAACCATGATCGCCGTGCATCCTTCAACATCACCCACCAGCGTGAAAGCCTCGACCTCGTCAGGACCCGTGCGCCGTTTTGCCGCCACGGCCAGGCCGCAGTCCAGCATCTGCGAATACGCGTAGGCCGCCTTCACCGCGCCTGTGTCCGGGGACACGACAACCAGATTCTCGAGATTCTTGCTCTTGAGATGCTTCACAATGATCGGCGACGCGTAAAGGTGATCCACAGGGATATCGAAGAAGCCCTGGATCTGCTGCGCGTGCAGGTCCATCGTCAGCAAGCGATTGCAGCCCGCCGCCACCAGCAGGTTGGCCACCAGCTTGGCGGTGATCGGAACGCGGGGCTGATCTTTGCGGTCCTGGCGGGCATAGCCGTAGTAGGGCAACACCGCCGTGATCCGGTCCGCCGAGGCACGACGCATCGCGTCGATCATGATCAGCAGTTCCATCAAATTCTCGTTCGGCGGCCGGCAGATCGACTGCACCACGTAGCAGTCACGCCCGCGGATGTTCTCACGGATCTTGACGAATACCTCTCCGTCGGGAAAACGCTGGATGTCGACCTCCCCGAGCGGCAAGCTCAGGTACTCCGCGATCTGCCCCGCCAACACGGGATTCGATGTTCCACTAAAAATCTTCATTTACACAACAATCTATCCGTCTTCTGCCGCAAGCCACGCCGCAGCCCGTAGGGCGGCGGCGGGATCTCCGATCTCCGATCTCCGACTTCCGACTTCCGACCTCCGGCCCCCGGCGTGGTTGCCCGACCAGGATTTGAACCTGGACTCAGGGCGTCAAAGGCCCGTGTGCTGCCATTACACCATCGGGCAGCAATGTCACGACCTGGGTCCAAACGGTCCCATCGAGCTCCTGTTTCACCGTCGCCGCCATCGATTCGGCATGTGCCTCATCGCGCGCCAACCCAAAGACAGAAGCTCCGCTTCCAGACATCAGCGCCCCCAAAGCCCCCGCCTGGTCGAGTTGATCAACGACCATTCCCACCAAGGGGTACTTCCGGACTACCGTCGCCTGCAAGCTGTTAAAAAGGCCCTGGCCGGCAGAGAAAAGGTCTCCTTCTTCCAGAGCAGAAACCGCATTGATATATAGAGGAGCCTCGGAAGTCAAGGACAAGTCATGTCTCGCATACACATCGGCCGTTGCCACGCAGAAGCCAGGATTCGCGATCACGAGCCACCATTTTCCGTCAGGCGTGTCGGGATACCCCAGCTCAAACGAGCTCACCCGTTCTCCCACGCCCTCCATCAATACCGCGCCGCCGTGCAGGAGCGCGGGAATATCGCATCCGAGCGAAGCGCCCAGCGCCATCAGCTCGTCGTGCGGCAGCGTAATGCCCCACAGGTCCACCAACCCCCGCAACACCGCCGCCGCATCCGCACTGCCGCCGCCCAGGCCGCCGCCGAGCGGGATGCGTTTTGAGATGCGGATCCGCACGCCACCCGGATAACCCGTCGCCTCCTTCAAGGCACGCGCCGCCCGCGTGGTGAGGTTTGAATCTGAATCAGGAAGACAGGTGCATCCGCCGGGCGGCAGGTCGACCTCGTCGAAAACCGTTTCGATCGTGTCCGCCGGCTCCAGGATGATCGTGTCATGGAGGGACACCGGCACTACCACGCTACGCAAATCGTGGTATCCGTTCTCTCGCTTGCCAAGCACCTCGAGATAGAGGTTGATCTTCGCGTGCGCCGCCAGTTCGAGACTCTCCTTGTCCATGAACATGGCGCGGGGGTTTATCACGTCCCCTATAGCATGTCAATGCGGCGGTGGTTGCTTATTTTCCAGGACAGCAAACCATCAGTGCCACAAGGAGGGATTCGAGCTTGGAGCTAACCGAGCCTTCGCCGCTGAGGCGGAAGAACGCGCGGGCCGGTTCGATGTCGCGGGGGTCGCGCCGGAAAGCCACGCGGGCCGTTGCTCCCAAGCGGATATCGGCATCCGTGAAATCGGCGAACGCATGCTTCATCGCTTTACGGTGTGTGCGTTCTCTTCCCGCCGCTGCTTTGGGCGTGCGCCCACCGCGCGCGTCGAAGCGGGACCAGGTCAGAACAGTCCCTTTGTCCCCTCCCACGATCTTCTGGTCCGCATCGGCGTAGGCACTGCGCAGTCGTCCCGGCGCCGGCGCAGCGAAAAGACGCTCTTGGAGATAAGCGACCGCCGTTTCGAGCGGCAGGCGCTGTGCACGTCGGTGTAGACGTGAAATCCTGCGCGCGACGGAGAGCTTCGTCGCCTTTCCTCCAAGGAATGCCAGTGTACCGTCGTCATCC
>JADHWE010000017.1 GCA_016783675.1 Kiritimatiellia bacterium | reverse complement strand
TCAACCCCATCGAATTGAAGAAGTTCATTGATCACCATCAGGACATGGTGCTATCCCAGCTTCGGTGACATCGAATATGAGTCAAGAACCTCACGACCCTACGGGTCCTTCGGTGACATTTTGTGATGAGTCAACGGGCTCCCGCTCGTACACTACTGTCTCAGCTCTAACCGGAAAGGCGGATGGCGGGGCCTGATGTGAAGCGGATGATCCATAATAGACTGTTCGGGCTGGCCTTTGCTGTCCTCCTGATCGCGGCTCTCGCCTGCGCGGGCTACTGGTTCCGCCCCTCACACCGGGTGACGAGGATCCTCGACGCTGTGGAGCGCGCCGGGAACGATGACTTGGAATCGGCCGAGCGCGCCTTACGGCGAGCGGTTCAGATTGCGCCCGACCATGACGCTGCACAGTTTGCGTTGGTGAAGGTGCTCCTCGCGCGCGGGAAGCATGACGACGCGCTGGAGATCCTCGAAAGCACACGGCTGGTGACCAGGAATCCCGCGCTGTGGCAGGAGGCGCCCTCCCTGCTGCAACCGCTGAAATCCCTGGCCCTTCGCACCGGGAACGCCACGTGGCAGCAGGCCTTTGCCGCCGTGCTGACCGGATCCCTCGATCGGCTTGCCCCCGAAACACTGATCAAGTATGCCGAGATGTGCCTGCACATGGGGCTGACGTCACCGGCCTGGCAGGCCATCCTGCGCGTGCAGGAGATTGATCCCGAAGACCCCGGCCCTTTCCTGCTCGCGGCTGCCTATCCCGGCACGTGGGCCGAGCTGCCAACGTTCATGTCGACGACTGTGCCTCAGCAAGATGGCGAACAGGCGATGACACGCGATGAACTGCTCAACAACTGCCTGGCACGGATTGCGGCAAGGGAGGCGGACGGCGTGATTCCACGCCGTATGGCGGTGATGCGGGTGCGTGCCTTCACCATGCTCGGGCAACACGACAAGGCCCTGGAGGAACTGGATCGTATTGAGAAAGCCTATCCCGGTGACAACAGTGGTCTTGTGCCGCGACGTGCGGCTCTGCTCTATTCACTGCAACGTTGGGACAGCGCTTACGAATTGCTGCGGCAGACGGACGCCAGAACGGCGTTTCCGGTCCTGACCACACGCGAGATGCTGGTGCGCAGTGCGCTGCAGCTTGGCCTTGGCCTGCCGGCCCTGATCTACGCGGAGGACAGCGTGGCGCGTCTGCCTTCCGAACCACGCGCGGCCATGCTTCTCGCACAGGTGTGGGCACAGTTTGGCTCCAGCGAGGACGCGCTGTACATCCTGGCCCCGGACGGCAAAGCCCCTCCCTCCCCTTTCCTCGCCTTCCTGCTGGAGCGGACAGGACGCATCATCGCAGCCGACGCCGTACGCCACAGGCTCGGGATCGAGCAGGAGAGGGAGATCGCCCGGCGCAACCCCGGCGGACGGGTCCCGCCGGCCGAACGGGCAGTAACATGGATAGCCCCGCCGGCCCCGACCAACACGGCTGTCATAGCGACCAGTTTTCGGGGGCACGCCGAGCGCACGGCCAGCCCGTTCATGAAAGGACTGCACGAGCACACGGCCGATTGGTATGCCTCGCCCCGCACAGACAACAAGACCGTATCACTTGAGAAGTGGGCTGCGCTGGGACGTGATCCGCTCGAAAAGGCGGCGGCACTTCACCGGCTGGGCCGTCTCCAGGCCGAAGCAGATCAGCATGAGGAGGCGCTGCGCACCGTTGAGCGAGCTATCGACATCCTACCGGCCGCTTCGCTCCTGTGGCGCATGCGAGTAGCGCTCACAGAGGGAGATGAATCGGTCACGGTGCAGGCCTATGGGGCCTGCCCACATGACCCCGTCATCTGGCTGGCACGACTGATTGCGATGGTGCGAGGAGACGCGAGTGAAGACGTTGTCAGCGACTTCGTAACGGCTGCCGTTGCACGCGGCAGATACGCACCGGGTGCGTTCGTTCGGGCCGGGACCTTCCTACTGGAAAACAAGCAGCTGTCAGCGGCAACCATTGCCGCCCAGCAGGCCCAGCAGCGTGCGCCCGGGTTTCTGCCGGCTCACGACCTTGCCATGAGGTGCGCCAAGAAAACGGGTGACCCGGTCTGGGTGATGCAGAGCGCACTTCAGGCCGCCAACATGGCCATTTGGCACACAAGCTACTTGCGCACTTTCGCCCGTGCGGCCACACAGCAGTACCCGGACAATCCGGAGCTGGCGGCCGCGATCCAAGCGCTGCTGGCGACCACACCCATCCGACCCGAGTGGCCTGATCGGCTGGCCGCAGTTCAATCGATCCTGACCCGCCTGCAGACCGGCGATAATACCGAAGGTCTGGCGGCGGAGTAGGTGGGGAGACGCTTCCTCTCTCTCTTCTTGCTGTCCCTTTCCGGCACAGGATGGTAGATTTCCACGTTTTTTGAGGAATGGGTATGTTTGAGGCTAAGAAAACGCGGGTAAGATTTGCGCCGAGTCCGACGGGGAACGTCCATATCGGGAATATCCGGGCGGCGATATTCAACTGGCTGTATGCGCGGCATACGGGCGGTGTTTTTCTGCTACGGGTCGAGGATACGGACCTGGAACGGTCGACTGACGAAGCAAAGGCCACACTGCGCGAAGCGATGGAATGGCTCAAGCTGGATGTCGACGGTGAGGTGATGTACCAGTCCTCGCAGCGGGCGACACACCTGGCGGCAGCGGGCGAGCTGGAGGCATCCGGCGCGGCCTATGCGCTCGAAGGCGCGGCCGGCAAGGGAGCGGCGGTCTATTTCCGCATTCCGTGGGATTCAAAAGTCTACGAAGACGTCGGCCCAGCTAAGCTGGACGTGCATCCGGACGTACCGGTTACGGTCAGCCACGCCGGCGTGAACTATGCGCTCGTGAGCAAGAAGGGCAAGCCGGTCGAGGAGAGCAGCTGCCTGGCCGGATTCAAGGGCCTGCGGCTCTACGACGCGGATGACCACTGTCTCTATGAGCTGGCCTCACCAGAGACAGTCCTGGCGGGTAAGGCAGACTTCACGGTCGAAAACGTGGTGCGGATGGAGTTCCAGCGCCGCCAGGTGGTGTTCGATGACCTTATTAAGGGGCGGATGACCAAGCCGCTGGATGGGATCAAGGACCTGGTGATCGTACGCAGCAGCGGCGCGCCGGTCTTCCATCTCGCGAACGTGTGCGATGACGTGGCACAGGAGATCACGCACATCATCCGCGGGGACGACCACGTGGAGAATACGTTCCGGCACATCCTGCTTTTCGACGCCCTGGGCCACGAGCCCCCCGCGTATGCGCACCTGCCCATGATCGTCAACGCGCAGGGCAAGCCCTACAGCAAGCGCGACGGGGATGCCTACGTCGGCGACTTCCGCTCGCGCGGGTTCGACCCGGATGCGCTCTTCAACTACCTGACGCTACTGGGCTGGGCGCCCGGTGACGATCGCGAGAAGATGTCGCGTGACGAGTTGGTGGCGGCCTTCACGCTCCAGCGCGTACGGAGCGCGCCGTCGCAGATGGACCTGAAGAAGCTGGCCCATATGAACGGGCAGTACTTGGCGGAGTTGCCGCTCGAGACCTTTATGGAGAGCGCGCGCGAAGCGCTGGCCGAGCACGACTGGGGACGCGAGATCGATGAGACGCTTCTTGAGAAAGTCTGCGCATTGATGCAGTCGCGCACCCAAGTCTACCCGGACGTGGCGGTATGGAAATACTTCTTCTCGGATGACCTGGAGTATGACGCCAAAGGCGTCCGCAAGTTCATCCAGCGCGAAGGAATCCCGGAGGCCCTGGCTGCCGTGCGGTCAACACTGGAGACGGTGGCGTTTGAAGAAGAAGCGCTGGAAGAGGCAATTCACGCGATTGAACGCGAACGCGAGATCAAGGAAGGCAAACTGAACCAGCCGATCCGTGTGGCGGTCACCGCCATCATGGTTGGCGCCGGACTCTACGAGACGATGGTGCTGCTGGGAAAGAAGCGTACGCTGGCGCGGCTGGATTATGCTATTGAGAATCTGTGCGAAGGGGTGAGCGATGTCCAAGGCTGAAGATGAACTACTGAGTGATTTTATCCGTGACAAGGTGGCGGATGACTTGCAGACAGGGAAGTATGACGGGCGCGTGGTGACGCGTTTCCCGCCCGAGCCAAACGGCTACCTGCATATCGGGCACGCCAAGGCGATCTGTCTCGACTTCGGTATTGCCGAAGAGAACAACGGGGTGTGTCACCTCCGTTTTGATGACACCAACCCTGAGAAAGAGGATGTTGAGTACGTCGACTCGATCATAGAGGACGTCCACTGGCTGGGTTTCGACTGGGGCGAGCATCTCTACTACGCTTCGGACTATTTTGAGAAGATCTACGACTGTGCCGTGAAGATGATCCGTAACGGCAAGGCCTATGTCTGCGAGCTGAGCGTGGACGCGTTTAAGGAGTATCGCGGCGTACCGACGCGACCGGGCAAGCTGCCCCCAGGGCGTGACCGGTCGATTGAAGAGAACCTCGACCTCTTTGGGCGCATGCGCAACGGTGAGTTTGAGGACGGCAGCTACGTGTTGCGGGCCACCATCGACATGGCGTCTCCAAACCTTCACATGCGCGATCCGGCCCTCTACAGGATTAAGCGCGCCACGCACCATCGCACCGGCGACACCTGGTGCATCTACCCGACCTATGATTTCGCACACGGACTGGAGGACTCGATCGAGCGTGTGACACACTCGCTCTGCACACTCGAGTTCGAAGTGCATCGTCCGCTGTATGACTGGCTGCTGGAGGCCTGCGAGGTCTACCGGCCCGAGCAGACCGAGTTTTCGCGCCTGAACCTGACCTACACCGTAATGAGCAAACGCAAACTGCTCGAATTGGTCGAAGGCCAGTACGTCTCCGGCTGGGACGATCCGCGCATGCCGACCCTGTGCGGGTTGCGCCGGCGGGGCTACACGCCCGAGTCCATTCGTCGCTTTTGTCGGGGCGTGGGCATTACGAAGGTCGAGAGCCTGACCGACATCTCCCTGCTGGAGCACCACATCAAGGACGAGCTCAACCGCACCGCAAACCGTGTGCTGGCTGTTATGGACCCGGTCAAGCTGGTGATCGACAACTACCCCGAAGACCAGGTTGAGGAGCTGGAGGCCGTCAACAATCCTGAGGACGAGTCGGCCGGCACGCGCAAGGTCCCCTTCTCGCGCGAGCTGTGGATCGAGCGCGAGGACTTTCGCGAGGAAGCCAACCGCAAGTTCTACCGGCTGACGCCGGGACGCGAAGTACGCCTGCGCTATGCCTACTTCGTGACGTGCACCGGCGTGGTCAAGGACGAGGCCGGCGAGATCCAGGAGGTCCATTGCACCTATGACCCGGCCACGCGCGGCGGTGATGCGCCGGACGGACGGCGCGTCAAGGGCACCATCCACTGGGTCTCGGCCGCAGGCGGTGGCGAGGTGGACGTGCGCATGTACGATCGCCTGTTCTCCGTGGAGCGTCCGGACGATGTGCCGGAAAGCGGCGACTTCAAAGACAACCTGAACCCCGATTCGCTGAAGCTACTGCGAGCCAAAGTTGAACCCGCCATTCTCGATATGGCGCCGGGCACGCGCTGCCAATTTGAGCGGAAGGGCTATTTCTTTTCCGATCCCAAGGACTCCTCCGAGGGTGCACCGGTGTTCAACCAGATTGTGCCCCTGCGCGATTCATGGGCGAAACGAGCGAAATGAGCGAAATAACCGAGACAACCAAACAACGTGTCATCGCCATTGTTGGGCGACCCAACGTCGGCAAGTCAGCCATTTTCAACCGGCTGGCGGGGCGGCGCATTGCGATTGTACATGCCCAGAGTGGCGTAACGCGGGACCGCCTGATGCACGAGGTGATCTGGCACGATGAACACTTCGAGCTGATCGACACGGGCGGCATCGGCACAATCGAGTCGGCCGCGGCCGACAGCATCGACGGGGGGATACGCATCCAGGTGAACGCCGCACTCGAAGACGCGGCCGTTGCCATGCTCGTGGTGAATCTCGAAGACGGCGTGGTGCCGCTCGACGAAGAGGTCGCGGCCATCCTGCGCAAGAGCGGATGCCCAGCCTTTGTCGCCGTCAACAAGGCCGACAACCAGAAACGCGATGCCGCGGCCGTGGACTTCGAGCAACTCGGATTGCCGGTCTTCCCCGTCTCGGCGCTGCACGATCGCGGATTCGGCGAGCTGATGGAGGCCATGATCCCAGAGCTTCCGCCCCCGGTTGTACAGGAAGAGAAGGATGCGCTGCGCGTGGCCGTAGTGGGTCGCCCCAATGTCGGTAAATCCTCGTACATCAACCGCCTGCTGCGCAGTGACCGCGTCATTGTCTCCGAGGTGCCCGGCACCACGCGTGACAGCATCGATGTCCCCTTTTCGGTAGGTAGTGGCCCGCAGGCGCGGCACTACGTGCTGGTGGACACGGCCGGGATGCGACGCGTCGGAAAGATCGACAATTCCGTCGAGCGCTTCAGCCGCTTCCGTGCTGAGAAGAGCATCAAGGAGGCGGACGTGGTGGTGGTGCTGACCGATGCCGGCACAGACCCCACGGCCATGGACAAGAAGATTGCCGCGGCGGTGATCCGCGAAAACAAGGGATGCGTTGTCATTGTCAACAAATGGGACCTGGCCACCACAACGCAGCGTCAGTTCGCGCCCGAGGTAAAGCGTATTATGCCGTTCATGGGCCACTGTCCGCTCGTGTTCGCGTCAGCCAAAACCGGCTACAACATACGCCGCACGGTGGAGGCGATCGACCACGTCGCCGCACAGGTCAGCACCACCCTCCCAACCGGTGTGCTGAACCGTGTGCTCGAGGCTTCGTACGCGAAAGTCTCCCCGCCTTCGGTGAGAGGCAAGCGGCTCAAGCTCTACTACGCTACGCAGGTCAGTCATTCGCCCATCATCATCCGCATCTTCTGCAACGACCCAAAGCGTATTGTCCCCGCCTATCGCGCCTACCTGGTCCGCACGTTGCGCAGCCATTTCGGGCTTGAAGGAGCCCCGGTTCTGCTGCAATTCAGGGGCCGTCAACGCCCCAATTGACCCCCGATTCCCCCCGGGTGATGTTCTGATACACAAGAGCATCTGTCGCCCTTTTTTTCGGCTCTGTAACCCCTTGCTTTCACGCGGGTTACAGAAAAGATTTATGCAAGATCATCTTTTTCTTGACCCCCCTATATATGGCGCTTATGGTGTGAACTGCGCTCAGGAAACCACAACATATAGTACCGCCTGTTCCACTGTTTTGTCTTCATAAGTTCTTGATTAGAGGGAGATTCTGCCATGCTTGACGTTACCGGCAACGAGAGAGTTGAGGCCCCGGTTAAGCCCACAGCCCGCACGACCAAAGGGCGTGCACGCACACGCACCACAAGTGAATCCGGTCGTCCGACCCAGCCCCGCAAACTGAAGATCACGCGGCGCCTGAGCAAGCAGGGCGTCAGCCCGTTCGACCAGATCGAGTGGGAGCGTCGCCTGGCCTCGATCGGCGACGACAAGGGGAACACGATCTTCTCGCAGGCCGATGTCGAGGTCCCGAAGAGCTGGTCCATGCTGGCAACCAACGTCGTGTCGTCGAAGTACTTCTACGGGGCGCAGGACACGGACGAGCGCGAGTACTCCGTCCGCCAGCTCATCCATCGCGTGGCGAGGTCACTGGCGGATTGGGGGCTCGAGGATGGCTACTTTGCCGGCGAAGAGGACGCGGAGGCCTTCTATGATGAGATGACCTATCTCTGCGTTAACCAGTATGGCGCCTTCAACAGCCCGGTCTGGTTCAACGTCGGTCTGCACCATGTCTACGGCTATGGGTCGGACAGTCACAGCAGCTACACCTGGGACGATAAAGCCGAGGCCATCGTGCCGGTCCAGGACACCTACGTATCGCCGCAGGCGAGCGCCTGCTTCATCCAGGCGGTTGACGACACCATGGAGGACATCATGCGCCTGGCCAGTGCTGAGGCGATGCTCTTCAAGTACGGGTCGGGAACCGGGACCGATCTGAGCACGCTGCGCAGCAGCCGCGAGAAGCTCTCCGGCGGCGGCACCCCGTCCGGCCCGCTCAGTTTCATGCGTGTGTTCGACCAGGTGGCCGCTGTCATCAAGTCAGGCGGCAAAACCCGTCGCGCAGCCAAGATGCAGAGCCTGAAGGTCGGCCACCCGGACATCCGCGAATTCGTGCGCTGCAAGACCAACGAAGAGCGCAAGGCATGGGCCCTGATCGAACAGGGCTACGACGGATCCTTCGGTGGCGAGGCCTACGAGTCGGTCATGTACCAGAACGCCAATCTTTCTGTCCGCGTCACGGACGAATTCATGGAAGCCGCCGAGAAGGAAGGTGACTGGACGACCACGGCCGTCGTCTCGGGCGAACCCGTCGACACATTCCCGGCGCGCGAGCTGCTGCGGAACGTGGCCGAGGGCACGCATGTCTGCGGCGACCCGGGCGTGCAGTACGACTCCACGATCAACCGTTGGCACACCTGCAAGAATTCAGGGCCCATCAACGCCAGCAACCCTTGCTCGGAGTACATGTTCCTGGACAACAGCGCCTGCAACCTGGCCTCCGTCAACCTGATGAAGTTCGTCGACAAGAAGGGCAAGTTCGACATCAAGACGTTCGAGCATGTCGTTCGCCTTTTCATCACCGCCCAGGAGATTTTCGTCGACCGCGCCAGCTATCCGACCGAGTTGATCGCGTCCAACTCGCATCTCTACCGTCCGCTCGGGCTCGGCTACGCCAACCTCGGCGCGCTGATCATGCGTATGGGCTACCCCTACGACAGCGACGAGGGGCGCGCCTACGCGGGGGCTATCACCTCGCTCATGACCGGCACGGCCTACCTGACCTCCCAGGAGCTGGCCAAGGCCAAGGGGACGTTCACGGGCTATGCCGAGAACAAGAGTCCGATGATCGAGGTCATGAAGATGCACCGCGATGCCGTCCAGGGCATTGACGCCGAGCTGGCGCCGCCCAACATGGTGGCCGCCGCGGGCAAGGCGTGGGATACCGTCGTGGATCGCGCCGGCCGCGATGGCTTCCGCAACGCCCAGGTCACCGTGCTGGCGCCGACCGGCACCATCGGGTTCATGATGGACTGCGACACCACCGGCGTGGAGCCCGACATCGCGCTGATCAAGTATAAGCAGCTCGCGGGCGGCGGCATGATGAAGATCGTCAACAAATCGCTGTCCCTCGCCCTCGATCGCCTGGGCTACAACGCCGCGCAGGTCGAAAACATCGTGAAGTACGTGGACGAGCACGAGACTATCGAGGGCGCCCCCGGCCTGCTGCCGGAGCATCTCGAAGTGTTCGACTGCGCCTTCCGGCCCAAGAACGGCACACGCTTCATCTCCTACAAGGCCCACCTGAGGATGATGGCCGCCGTGCAACCGTTCCTGTCCGGAGCGATCAGCAAAACCGTCAACGTACCGACCGAGACATCGGTCAACGAAATCATGCAGACCTACATCGAGGGATGGAAGATGGGGCTGAAGGCGGTGGCGATCTACCGCGACAGCTCCAAACGCATCCAGCCGCTGAGCACCAGCAAGAGCGGCAGCGGCCCGGTAGTTACCGACGATTCGGACGACCGGATTAAGGCCGCCATGCGCAAGCCATTCCGTCGCCGCATGCCGCCCACACGCCAGTCGATCACGCACAAGTTCGAGGTGGCCGGACACGAGGGCTACCTGACCGTCGGCATGTACGAAGACAGCAGCCCGGGCGAGCTTTTCATCACGATGGCCAAGGAAGGCAGCACGGTGGGCGGCACGATGGATGCCTTCGGCACCGCCATCTCGCTCTGCCTGCAGTACGGCGTACCGGTGCAGGAGCTTTGCCAGAAGTTCGCGCACAGCCGGTTTGAGCCGAGCGGCTTCACGAAAAACCCGGACATCCCGATCGCAAAGTCGATCGTGGACTACATCTTCCGCTGGCTCTCCGTGACCTTCCCGAACGGACATGCGACCTCCGTGTCGCGGCCGATCGAGCAGGAGGCCCCGGGTGCAACAGCCGAGCCGGAATCCAAGGTGGATCTGAGAAACGATCGCATCGATAAGCAATTCGAAGGCGTTGTGGCGGAAGACGCCCCGGCGTGCGATAATTGTGGATCCATCACGGTCCGCAACGGTGCCTGCTACCGTTGCTATAACTGCGGTAACTCCATGGGATGCTCCTGATACGTATTGCCAGGTTCCTGGCGGGACTTCTTCTGATACCGGTATGCGCAGCGGCCAGTATGGCCCTGTACGGTATTCTACGTGAAATCCAGCCGGGCACGGTGCCGCCCGACGCGTGGTGGCTGGTGGGCGGGTTCGTCTTCTGGCTGTTTATCTACGTCGCCCTCCCCCGCCCCGTGCGCACCTACATCCTCGCCCATGAACTGACCCATGCCCTGTGGGGCTGGATGATGGGCGCACGGGTCTCCAACCTGAAAGTCGCCGAAGACAAGGGGAGCGTGACGCTTTCCAAGACCAACTTTCTCATCACGTTGGCACCCTACTTCTTCCCGCTCTACACCATGCTGACCCTCTGCCTTTTCGGCGTGCTGGGTCTGTTCTATGCCGTGGACCGTTACCACCTGTGGTGGATGGGGATGGTCGGATTCACGTGGGGATTCCATTTCACGTTCACCGTCAGCACGCTGATGCAGCACCAGAGCGATATCCGGTCCTGCGGCTACCTGTTTTCCTACACCTTCATCTACGGCCTGAACGTCCTGGGCATCGGGCTCTGGACCGTAGCCGTCACACCGGCTACAGTGGAGCGCTATGTCACTCACTTCAAAACAGGCCTGGTGGACAGTTCGATTGTCGGCATGGACCTGGTGACCGCCCTGGTCGAGTGGGTCCGATAGCTTTTTGGCGTGCAATAAACGACCCATCCCGTGCGTTGAAGGGGCGAAGGGGCCATGGATACCGAAGATCGGCGATTGATCGAGCAGTACCGTGACGGCGATGTTGAAGCGTTGTCGGCCCTCGTCGAGAAGTATCGACGGCCCCTTTTCGGGTTCATTCTCAACATGACCGAGGGACAGGGCGACGCGGACGAGATCTTCCAGGAGACCTGGTTCCGGGCCATTCGCAAGCTCGACAGCTACCGCCAGAAGAACTTCATGGGGTGGCTGGTGAGGATTGCGCGCAACCTGGTGATTGACCGTTACCGGCGACGGCGGCCCACCACGAGCTTGGACATGACGCGCGATGATGACAGCACGCCGGCGTTCGAACTGGTTGATCCTGCCCCCGGTCCGACCGACAAGGCGGTCACGGAGGATGATATGAGCGCCGTGAGACGTGCAGTGGAGACGCTGCCGGTGGAACAGAAAGAAGTGTTCGTGATGCGTATGCAGGCGGGATTGAGTTTCAAGGAGATTGCGAAAACTCAGGGCGTATCGATCAATACGGCGCTGGCGCGCATGCAGTATGCCCTGTCGAAACTGCGGCCATTGTTGAAAGATGAATATGACGTGATGCGAGGCGAGTCATGAAGTGCACAACGATAGAACGCTGGATCCTGCTGGGCGGGCAAGCCAGCAGGCGGAAGCGGCGAATCGATGCACATCTTGAGGGCTGTCCGGCATGCCGGCAATGGCTTGAAGACTACCGCAAGATCAGTGTGTTGACTGAAGCGGCTCTTCCAAGCGGCGAACCTTCCCAGAAAGTGCTCACCACTATCCAGCGCGAAGCACGTGTCCGCGTCGGGGAGCCCCGCGCCCGGACCAACTGGATCATGCCGCTCCTGCGTCCGGCCTACGGGCTGGCCACCGTGGCAGCGCTCGGCCTGGTGTTGATTGGCGGATGGTGGCTCAAGCCGGATCCCAACGGCTTCGGTAGCGAAGCGCAATTGAGCACGATCCTGCTCATGCTGACAGAAGAGACGGTAGACCTTGATTCAGACACCGCACCGGCTCCAGCGGATGTCGAAGCAATGGCTTCACTGGATGCCCTGGCAGAACGTCTGCTGACACTGCAGGGACTCGACGACACCTACACCGACGCCGAGCTCAGCACTCCAGGCGAGGCGCATCAGGCCACAGATCCTCTAACGCGTAGTAGTGCCGCGTCTCGGTCAGAAAGATATGGATGACCAGGTCCACGTAGTCGAGGACCATCCATCCCGACTCCGGCGTCCCGCTCTTGCGAAACGCATGCACCCCCTCTTGCTTAAGCGTGTGCTGCAGGTCGTTGAACATGGCCTTCAGGTGCGGCGGACTCGAGCCACTGACCAGGATGACGTAGTCGGATAGACTCGACACCTCTGACACATCGATGGCCACGAGATCCTCGCCTTTTTTGTCGGCCAGGATGGCGGCGGCTTTCAGAACGAACGCACGTGCATCCGTGCTGCGGGGCGTGGCTTCCATTAACTGTCTCCCAAGTAGAGGTGGTGCTCGGCGATATACATATCAACAGCATCCGGAACAAGATAGCGAATACTCATTCCTTCGGCCACGCGGTGGCGGATGTCGGAGGACGATACGTCGAACCGGCGACCCAACGTCACGTTGCCAAGAAGCCGTTCCGGCCAGGGCGCATCGAGGTGTAACTCCTCGGGCCGGATCATATCCTGCCGGCGTGCGAAGGTCACAAACGTGCAGAGCGACAGCAGATCGTAGATGCGGTGCCACAGGTGCAGCTCAACCAGCGTGTCATCACCAATAATGAAGTAGAGGTCGCTCTCCGGGTAGAGGTCGGCCAACTCCGTCAATGTATCTACCGCGTACGACACACCCCCGCGATCGAGTTCCAGCGAGCAGGACTCAAAGCGGGGATCGCCTTCGATGGCGGCTTCCACCATCTCCATCCGCACCTTGCCGGGCAGCAACATGCCCGGATCCTTGTGGGGTGGCCGGTCACAGGGGATAAACAGCACCTGGTCCAGCTCATAGGTCTCAAGTGCACTTTGAGCCAGGATCAGGTGCCCGCTATGGATCGGATTAAACGACCCGCCCAAAATGCCCAGTTTGTTTCTGCTCCCCATGGTCACCGTCTCAGCCTATCAACGCAGTCAATCCACGCGCAATGGTTTATTGAGAATCGCCCTATCGTCCTGTCTTGATATCACTGACATCCTGCCGCTGCTGCATAGCCTCAACGTCAGCAGAGGGGCTTGACTACCGAAAACGGAGGAACAGGAGTGCCCTCTGAGGCCCGGCACCTCAAACGATCAACTACCCGGAACGGAGGAGAGGGGCCTCCCTCGCAGGCCTATTATCGCGCAGCGATACTCCAGCCAAGAGGGAGGCCCCTCTCCGGAGTGGAATGCTCGGGGCGAGACTTGAACTCGCACGACCAAAAAAGGTCACTAGGCCCTCAACCTAGCGCGTCTGCCATTCCGCCACCCGAGCGCGCAATGAAGGGCAGAAATGTACCGTGGAACCTACCCGGGGGCAAGCAAATCCTCGCCCCTCCTTTCGACTATCATTTGGGGCTATCATTATGCATAATACGCGCCGATGCCTACATCTCGTACACATTTGCGATTGCAGATCACGTGGCTGGCGATGATGGACTTGGCGTGCCTGGTCGTCGGCGCTGTGATCGGGGTTGGTCTCCGTTTCGGTGCGGACGAGATCGTCGAATACGTCTTCCAGAACCTGAACGGCTGGTTTCTCCTCTTCGGCTGCGTGATATTCGCGAACTACCTCGCGGGCTCATACCGTATCCAGTATACGTTTTCCCGCTTTAACCTGTTCGTAACATGGGCATTCTCGCTCATGTTTGCGTTGTTGATGATCAGTATCTTCTCCTACACGTGGTTCCACATGGTCCTGGGTCGCGGCGTACTGGCCCTGACGATCGGTATGTACAGCTTCCTGGCGCTCAGTCTGAAGCTGGTCGTGTACCGCAGCCTGTTCCGCAGCGACATGGTGCTCTGCCGTACAGTGATCATCGGAACCGGAGCGCGCGCCCAGGCCATCCGCAAAACGCTTGAAGACGCCTACATCCTGCCCGCCCACAAGGTAATCGCCTTCATCAACCTGGACCGCGAAGGCGACGAGGGGCCTCATGCGGGCGGCTTCATCGATGGGGCCGCCGTGGTCGGCACCTCCCTGGGTGGCTTCTCAGAGATCGTCCGCAGCCTGGGGGTGGCCCTGCTCGTCGTGGCCCTGGATGACCTGAGCGAGGTACCGCTGCTATACCCCCATCTCAAACGACTCCGTTTTGAAGGCATCGAAGTGCTCATGCCACTCGACATGGCCGAGATCTATGCGGGCAAGACGCCGCTCGACCTCGTCAACGAAGAGGAGATGATGCATGCCTCGCTGGAATGCCGACTGCCCATGTATCGCCGCCTGAAGCGCTTTGTCGATGTCGGTATCGCCCTGGTGGCCTCGATCATTCTTGCCCCATTGGGACTACTGGTTGTGGCCGTTATCAAGCTGGCCGAACCCGGCAGCCCCATTTTCTACCACCAGAAACGGGTCGGGCTTTTCGGCCACATCTTCTCGATTCTCAAGTTCCGCACGATGCGCGCGGATGCCGAGACGGAAAGCGGTGCCGTGTGGTCCATGGACGGTGACCCGCGTATTACGCCGGTGGGGCGTTTCCTGCGCGCCAGCCGCCTGGATGAGTTGCCCCAGCTCATCAACGTGCTCCGCGGCGAGATGAGCCTGGTGGGGCCACGCCCCGAGCGCCCCGAGTTTGTGGAGCAGCTCTCCGCCGAGATTCCCTGGTATGATGAGCGCGAGAATATTTTGCCCGGCATTACCGGGTGGGCGCAGATCCGCTACCCCTACGGCAGCAGCGTGGAAGATACTCGGCGCAAGCTCGAATATGACCTTTTCTACATGAAGTTCATGTCGATCAGTCTCGACCTGCAGATTATTCTCCGCACACTGCGCATTATGCTGCTCGGCAAGGAGCGTCGCTTATGATGGATGACGGTGACAAACCCGCCGGCGCCGGGAAGACCTCCCGCCTACCGATCGTGCTCCTGCTGGGCTGTGTACTGATGGTCTCTTTCTGGCAGATCATGGCATGGCGTGCGCGACGAGGGTTTGACGCGTTCCGGATCAACGCCAGGACCCTGGCCGATTTCGAGCCCCGCATAAAGGGATTCGAACTGACCGAAGTGCTGGTGAAGGACGACCCGCTGGAGCCGAACATCATATCCTATCGGGCTAAGCCGCGTCGCACGGAGGGCGCCAGGTCCGCCCCCCCCTCTCACACGGTACTGATCCGTCTTGCGCACGGTTACAACATCGTCGACTGTATGCGCATCAAGCACTACCAGGTGGACCCCCTGGCCGACGTGAACGACCTGTTTCCCCACCAGGTGTGGCGGCTTACCTCGTCGATCAACGACCAGTCCATCTGGATGACCACCATGCACGGGAGCGAGGACTTTGCTCCGCTCGACATGGATACGCGGGACATGGCCTTTCCGAAAATCGGAACCCCGGACGATCCGAGCTGGAATCCGAGCGGACTCAAGCTGGCCAGCCTGCGCAGACCGCTGTACAACCTCAAGCGCACGCTACGGGCACGCTGGAATAGCGCGCGCTGCGACCTGCTCACGTTCTTGAGACTGCGCCGGCCGGTATACGCCAGCGACGAAGTGCTGTCCCTCGTCAGCGCCGTCATCCTGCCGCCCGCCAACGACGCGAATCCTGCCGATGTCGAGGCCGGACTGGTTAAGCTGCAGGAAAGAGTCCATTCAGAGATGACCCGGCAATTGGTCGCCTATCGCAGCCAAGGCCTATAGCAGACCTAGTCCACCGGCAAGACAGTCTTCTTCAGCCACCGTCCGGCCCGTTCCGCACGTAGCCGCAGGCTCGGCCGGCGCCGGTGCCCCTTCTCACCACGCACATCGCCATAGTAGTAGTAATTGTAGCCGTAGGCGTAGGCGTAGCTGTAGTAGGCGTAGTTCGGATACTGGTAGGTGTAGTAGAGACTGCTGATCTTGTGCATCTCGATGCTGTTCATGACCAATCCCAGCACACGAGCGTCCTGCAGCATGCCGAGCGAATAGCGAATCAACGGCTTCGGCGTGTGGTTGACACGCGCGATGTAGAGGACCACGCCGATGCCCTGGGAAGCGAGGATGACCGTATCGGTCACGCGCAGAACCGGTGACGTATCGACCATGATGTAGTCATAGTCCTCCTGCACCTCGGCAAAGAGATTCACGATGCCGGTCGACTGCAGAAGCTCGGCCGCGTCGTCAACGCTGCTTCCCGTAGGAACGATATCCAGGTTCTCAATCCGTGTTCCGGACAGGTACTCGCGCAGGGACAGTCCCTTCTGCAGGGCATCCGTCACACCGGGGGAGCGGTCGACACCCAGCGAACGATGGAGACGGCCGCGCCGCAAGTCCATGTCAACCAGGAGCACGCGCTTGCCCATCTGCGCAATCATGATGGCCATATTCAGCGTTGTCAGCGTCTTGCCTTCGCGCGAGTCCGCACTGGTCACGAGCAGGATCTTCTCGTTAACCTTGTCCATCGCCGTGACAATCGTCGTGCGCAGCGCCCGGTAGGCCTCCACGGCTCCGGCCGAGTGTTCCTCGGTCACAATCGGACGTATCATGGCCTCAAGCCCACTATGCACCCAGTAGGGCACGCCGCCGAGGAACGGCACGCCCAGCTCCTCTTCAACGTCCTTGATCGACTGCACCTTGTTGTCGAGCACCTGCAGCAACAGGGCGAGTCCAAACCCACTACCGAGTCCGCCCGCCAGGGCCATCAGGAGAATCTTGAGCGGATCCGGCCAGACCGGACGGTCACCCGTAGCCGGCTCTTCGGACACGTTGAAGCGCTCAGCTTTCAGTTCCTCGGAAACACGCATGTCATGCAGGCGTCCGAACAGCGTGGAGTAGTTCTTTTCGTAGCGATCCACCACGCCTGCAATCCGGTTGTATTCCGCCTTGCGCTGGCTGGCCAACAGGTTCTTGGCCTGCCACTTGTACTCAGCTGCTTCAATGGCCTCGAGCTGGATCGTCAGGGCCTTGTGGCGATCCTGCAACCGGGCCAACTCGAGGTGGCGCGCCAAATCCAGTTGCTCGTGCACCTGCTGAATCTCCTTGCGGATCGCAACCAGTTGCGGGTGCTCGGAACGCATGTCGCCGGCCATCTGCTTCTCGCGCTGCTCAAGACGCGCCAGCTTGGCTGAAAGGTTCTGCCACTCCTCGCCAACCGATGGTGCGGCGCCCCCGTCGCGCAGCGCCCCGGGCAGGGATGCCTTCTCTTCCGACTCGTCGTCATCGTCGTCATCGCCCTCATCCTTGGGCGCCTTGACGTTCCCTGTCTCCTTCGTCAATGAACTGATGTCGCTAATCAGCGCGGCGCTCGCATCCTTCAGCATCGGGAACTGGGCCTCCAGCAGCATCAGCTCCGTGCTGATCTGGTTGCGCCGCGCCATGAGGGCCTCGAGGTAGCGGCCCTCCATTGTGCTGCGCGCCTCGGTGCGCGCTATGTCATGCAATCGCTGGTACTCAAGCTTATCGTCCTCGGCCTCTTTGATCTGCTGCTCCAACCGGGTCAGTTCGGATTCCAGCATATCCCCGGCCGCGTCGCGGGATTGGGTCTGCAGGTTCCCCCACTCAACCTGGTGCTCTCTGATCAGCGTGGCGAGAAAGGCTTCGCCATACTCGGGATTCCCGTTGCGAACGGAAACGGTGAAGAGGCGAGATATGCCGCGCGTCCGCGACACCGTGACGGGCAACCCCATCTGGCGCGCATTGGTAAAGTGGTCGCCCCATTCATCCTTCAGCCGATTCACCACGCGCTGAATCAGACGCGGATTGGTCAGCATGTGCTCATGCAGAGAGAACGAAGTCCAGAAAGGATTGCGCTCGCGCGTCTGGGTGATGGCGAGCAGTGGATCACGGTAGAGAGTAATCTTGGTCCGCGTCTCATACTGCTTGGGCGACATGTGAATGTAGAGCACCCCGGCCAACAGACAGTAGAGGAAACAGACCGCTATGATCTGCCACCGAAAGAAGATGATTCCGACATATTGTCGGAAGTCGATCGATTGCGGTTGCTCTGGTTGTCCATTCGTTGGTGGCATAACTTCTAAGAATAGCAGTGCAGGGCGCCGATAGAAAAGGAGGAATTTCGGGTGCCGGAAAGAATCGGCCGCCGCCTGCGGCGCTTGCCATTCACCTTCTCGCGCGCTAACATGAGTTCAGTTACACGATGGAACACTGCGGCGGATGCGCCGCACAGGGGGAGGAACCTGACATGTTGCGTAAGATAATGTGCATACTGGTGATCGCCGGCATGGCTATACCGATAGTGGCAAAGGAACCGGCCGCCCCGACAAAAGAGAGCAACGCGCCGCGGCGCGCTGCAGCAGAGAAGCTGCTCGACCTGTTCAACATGGATGACACCTATGACCAGTCCATGAAGCAGGCCATGAACATGGCGGTCGGCATGATTGACAGCCAGGATCTCCCCGAGATGGAGAAGGCCAACGCCCGCAAGGCAGTGGAAGCGAGCATGGAAATCTCCCTGGAGAAGTTCTCCTGGAAGCGCATGAAGGGCATATTTGTCGATATCTACGCCGGTGTGCTCGACCTGGATGAGTTGGAGGGGCTGATTGCCTTCTACGAGTCGCCGATCGGCCAGAAGTTCCTGAAGAAACAACCCCAGCTCAGTCTCGCGACAATGGAGAAGATGCAACTCCTCATGCAGGAGATGATGCCGGACCTGCAGAAGGCCGTGGACGATGCGCTGCAGATGGAAGCCGTCATCGAGTTCTACCCGGAATAGCCCACAGAACAGACGTAACAGGAAGACCATCGCCACGGCTCGGAGGAACGATGATGGTGCGATCCGACAAGGCTGAACGTGCTGCCGGGATGAAGGGCTTGCTGCTGGTCTTCATGGTTACGTTTGCCTTGATCAGCCATCTATACGGGGAGGTCAGGATGAAACCGAACAAGGAGACACGCGTGCACATCACGCTGGGCGACGGCCGCTGGTTTCCGGCCGATCCTGCCGGCCTGCGCCGCCAGGTCAACGCATACATCGACGCTGCCGATGCCGGAGGCGTAACCGGCCGAATTGTTTCCGCCCTCGCCCCACATGCCGGGTATGTCTACTCCGGGCCGGTGGCCGGCTACACCTTCCGGGCCATTCGCGACACAGGCCAGGCCGGATTGGCGCCGGATGTGGTGGTGGTGCTCGGGTTCTCTCACCGCGGCGCGGGGCCGGGTGTGGCGCTGCTTGATGCGGACATCATCCGTTCGCCGATGGGCGACGCCGCGGTGGACACCGCGGCCGCGGCATTGATGGCCAAGGGGCGCTCCCGCATCACCCTCGACTCGCGCCCTCACCGGGGGGAACATTCGGCCGAAAACGAGATTCCGTTTGTGCAGGCCGCGCTCCCGGACACGCCAATGGTCGTCGGGATCATCGGCGATCACGATGGACGCACACACAAGGAACTGCTCGCGGCGCTGGAAGCGCTTTCGAAGACGCGCAACGTCCTGGTTGTTGCGAGCACCGACCTCCTGCACGACGCCGACTATGACAAGGTGACCACGACCGACCATCGCACCCTGGAGCGCATCACGGCCCTGGACAGTGCAGGCCTGGCAGAGAGTTGGAGCTACAGGAACCAGGTTTGTTGCGGCATCGGGCCGGTTCTGACCGCCATGGCATACGCCCGGGCCCGCGGCGCCACGAAGGGAACACTCCTGCGCTACCGGAACAGCGGGGATGACCATCCCGAGAGTCGGGGGAACTGGGTGGTCGGTTACGGGGCTGTGGTTTTCACTGCGGAGTAGCCGCACGCGGTGCGGTCATAGCGTGTATGGGCTCACCAAAACCGCGCTAGGCGGCGGATGAAACAGCCGATGCGACCGACACTTCCAGGGGCAACTGTATGGTCACCGTAGTGCCTTCGTCAGGCCGCGTATCGATCAGTAACCTGCCGTGGTGCTCCTCGATGATGCGATTGGTGATGGCCATGCCCAGCCCCGTACCTTTGCCCTCATCCTTCGTCGTGTAGTAGGGCTCGAAGATGTGCTCAAGCACGTCGGGCGTCATTCCACTGCCGTTGTCGGCAACGACAATGTCAACCGTCTCATCCCCCTGCCTGCAATGAACCTGCACGTGGCCTTCCGGTGGTGTCACGGCTTGAATGGCATTGGCGATCACGTTGTGAATCGCCCTCAGAAGCTGCGCCTTGTTGCCGTTGATTACGGCGTCACCCGGCTGCATGTCGTAGTTGATGTCGACCTCTTCCGACGCCGCTAACGGAGCGGCCCCCATTACGATATCTTCGATGACATCCGACAGCGCGGTCGGCCCGAACTCGCTGAGCTTGGCCTTTCCATATTTCTGCCACATATGTGAAAGCTCACAGCAGCGGCGGACGTTCTGGCCGATCACTTCGAGATAATCATCGGTTGAGCCGAGGCGGTCGCCCACCTCTTCCTTGACATCCTCAAGCTGGTTGGTGAGCAGCTCCACATAGCCGCTTACGATCATCAGTGGATTACGCATGTCATGCGCGATCTCGGCGGTGGACTGAGCCATGGAGGCCTGCTCCTGCTTGTTGGCCAGTTCGTTCACCAACCGCGTATTGACCTCCTGGAGATCCTCCAGCATCCCGACGCGCCGACGCTCATTCCGTGTGCGCTCAACGTATCGCTTCACGGCCTGCAGCATCTCGTTGGTGTCAAACGGCTTGCTCAGGTAGTCCGTTGCCCCCAGGCGCAGCGCTTCCTGCGCCGTTTCGAGGGCACCGTACCCCGTGAGCATCACGATCGAGACCAGCTTGTCGTACTCGCGGATCTCGCGCAGCCCATCGATGCCGCTCTTGCGCGGCATCCGGATGTCCATGATGATGAGGTCCGGGTTCTCCTCACGCATCATGGCGACCCCTTGATCCACCGACTCCGCACAGAAGACATCATAGTCACCCTTGAGCAGGAAACGGATGCTCTCGCGCGGCCCCAACTCGTCGTCAATGACCAGTACCTTGTGTGCGGCGTCGGCAATCATCTTCAACTCCTAGAACTGGTACCCGTATGTAACGGAAGCGAGATGCGGTTCCATCTCATACGTACCGGCGATCGCCACATTCGGATTCTCGGCCGGACTGATCTCGCGGTCCTCGGTGATGCTGTACGAGTAAGCCACATCGATCTTGTGCGCCCCGCTCTGGTAGCCGGCACCCACGCCGAGCACGTACTTATCGCCCTCGGTCAACACCGGGATGAAGGTGGAGTCCGGTACCGGGGTCGGCAGCCATGTGCACCCGGCACGCAGCACCCAGTCCTCGTCACAGGCCCAGTCGGCTCCCAAGCCGAAGGTCCAGGTGTCGTCCCAGTTCTGCGGGAGATCCGAACCACCCAGCACCATCGCCAGCAGGGGGTTGTTAACGCCGATGTCGAGCGACATCACGTCGTTCTGTGAATGCTCGATCCACTCCACGTCCGCTTCGAGGCGCAACGTATCGCTCACTTGGATGCCGTATCCCAGCGCGGCAACGGCCGGGAACTTGATCTCCGTCTCGAAATCGCTCTTGGGAGCCACCGGCATCGTTGGCGGCGGATTCGCGATGGTGAAATCACCCTCGACCGTAACGTCAGCGGCCGTGCGGTACGACACACCAAGACGCTGGTTCTCCGTGAACTGCCAGACGAGACCAATGGTGCCACCGACACCGTAGCCGTCGCCTTCAAACCCGATACGGCTGCTGGGAGCCGGAACACCCGGAGGAGGAAGCAGCGACTGCTTGAATTCCAAGCTCGCCCACATCACGTTCAAGCCGGCACCGATCGACACACTGTCGGAGAGTTTCACACCAAAGGAAGGCGCAATGTTGGCCGTCTTCATCTCGGCGAAGTCCGGGGCCGCCCCATCAAGGATGCCCCCGCGGTACCACTCCATCGACTGACCGTACGGTGTGGTCAGTCCCACACCCACCACGGCGCGCCCCTCATCCAGCGGCATGGTGCCGTAGATCGCGGGCAGAATAGCCAGGGCCACGTTTGAGTCCGAGTTCGCTGCCTATACCGGCGTTGACTTCGGGGTCGGCGTTGCCTGCGGCACCGATGCGATCCACCTGGCACTGACCGCCTGCGATATCGGGCCCGGTGATGAAGTGATCACCGTTTCGCATACAGCGGTGGCCACCGTGGCGGCGATTGAGCAGGCGGGAGCTGTCCCTGTTCTTGTCGATATCGAGCCGCGCTATTTCACGATGGATCCGGGCAAGCTTGAAGCGGCCATCACGCCCAGGACGAGAGCGGTCATTCCCGTACATCTCTACGGGCAAGCGGTGGATTTGGATCCCATTCTCGAGACGGGCAGGCGACACGGACTGCGAGTGATCGAGGATTGTGCGCAGGCACACGGAGCCCTGTACAAAGGCAAGCGGGTCGGCTCGTGGGGCGACCTGGCCTGTTTCAGTTTCTATCCCACCAAGAACCTGGGGGCGCTCGGCGACGGCGGCATGGTCGTGACACGTGACCCTGAGCTCGATCAGCGGCTGCGCCTGCTCCGTGAGTATGGCTGGGCCGAGCGCTATGTCAGCCATGTGCAGGGCATGAACTCCCGTCTGGATGAGCTGCAGGCCGCCATCTTGCGTGTAAAACTCCGCACCCTCGACGAGGATAACGCCGCGCGCGCTGGTATTGCCCAGCGGTACGACGCAGGATTGGTGGACTGCGACATCGCCCTGCCGGTCTGTCGCAAAGACAGCACGCACGTGTATCACCAGTATGTCGTGCGCACGCCCCGAAGAGATGCTTTGCGGCAACACTTGCGGAACCACGGCATTGCCGCACAGATCCACTTCCCCGTCCCGGTTCACTTGCAGCCGGCCTACCGCGGACGCCTGGCCGGCAGTGAGGCCCTACCCGAAACCGAACGTGCGGCCCGGGAAGTCCTGTCGCTCCCCATCTATCCGGGGTTGCACGAGGGCGAGGTGCAAACCGTACTTGAGGGTGTCAGAGCCTTTGCATAGTCTCAATCAGGCGGGCGTGACGATGAATATTTCAATCGATGGTGTGGTGGTCAAGGAGTTGGAGACGCATTCTGATGAGCGCGGGTTCTTTCGCGAGCTCATCCGGGTGACGGATGACTTTTTCGAAGAAGGTTTTGGTCAATGGAGCCATTCGCTGGTGCGCGAGGGTGTCATCAAGGCATGGCATCTGCATCGTGTCCAGGTTGACTGGTGGTATGTCGTCAGCGGCGTCTTGCGTGTGGGTCTGTGTGATAGGCGTGATGACTCGCCGACCAGCGGGAATGTCATGGATTTCCTGATGGGGGACCAGCAATCCGCGTGTGTCGTCAGAATCCCTCCCGGCGTGGCCCACGGCTATAAGGCCGTCCAGGGCCCGGCCAACATCTTCTACATGACCTCTCGTGTCTATGACCCTGACGACATCATACACTTGGACTATGATGATCCGGCGATTGACTTCGATTGGCTACAAGGACCGGCAATCACGTGACTGAGATGGACGCGTACCAGGGCCACACCATTCTGATCACCGGAGGGCGTGGCTATATCGGTTCTGCGCTGGCAGAAGCACTCGCCGGGGTCGACTGCAAACTGGTCCTGCTGGATCAATCGCCTGAAGAGGCATGGCGTCCTGCGGCTCACACCGCAGATGTTTCTGTGCGGGTGGGTGACGTATCACTTCGGGAAACGTGGGAGAGTGTCCTTCCGGAAGTCGACGTCGTGTTTCACTTGGCGGCACGAGAGTACTTCTACCGCTCTGACTACGATCCCGAACGGGATTATCGGCTCAATGTCCTGCCCATCCTACACTTGCTGGAAACCTGTCGCCTGGATAACCATCAACCCAGGATCGTGTTCGCCAGCTCAGCCAACTTGTACGGATTGGCCGACAGGCTTCCGGTCAACGAGACCACGCGCGATGACCCCTTGACGATGTGGGCCATCCACAAGTTGACCTCAGAGCGTTACCTGCGCCTCTATACCGAACAGTTCGGCATAGACTCTGTATCACTCCGACTGGCAAACGTGTATGGCCCGACAGCTCGCTGGTCCACCATGGACAGGATGGTCCTGAACCGTATCGTGCGCATGGCTCTGGACGGGGAACCCATTGTGACGTATACCAATCGAGACTGCATTCGTGATTATGTTTTTCTGGACGATGTCGTCTCGGCTTTCCTGGTTGCGGGGGCTTGTTGTGGGTCCGCCCCAAGTCCTGTCTACGTGATCGGCAGCGGGGAGGGCCAGTCGATCGCTCAGATGTGGCAGATGATCGCGGATCGTGTAGGCGCGTACAGTGGGAAGGCGCTGTCCGTTGGGCGCGATGATTCGGTGAAGATCGAGCCGCTTGAGCTGCGCAATTTCGTAGCCGATACAGGTCTTTTCGAAGACGCGACCGGGTGGAAGCCCATGATGAAATTGGAGCAGGGAATCGATAGGACCATGCGTGCCATTATTTCGAACTTGGAGAGACAGCTATGAACGTTCTGATTATCGGCGGTGCGGGTTTTGTGGGGAGCAACCTGGTTCGTCGCTGCCTGGCGCAGAAATCCTGCCGGGTCACCGTGATGGACAGCCTTGAGCCCCATGGTCATCCCACCACGGAACACCTGAAGCAAGTGTGGTCCAAGATTCGTTTTGTACGCGGAGACATCCGCAATGAGACATTGCTGGCAGAGATCGTTCAGGATCAGGACATCATTTTCAACTGCGCCGCTCAACCCTCGCATGCACTGTCTGTTCAATACCCTTTGTTGGATACGGACATCAGTTGCATTGGCAGTTTGAAGTTGTTGGAGACCCTTCGCCTATTGAACAAGGATGCCACTGTCGTCTTCACGTCAACCACCACGACGATTGGCGAGACCTTGAGCGAGTTTGCAGACGAAGACCACCCGGAGCGGCCGCTTGAGATCTATTCAGCGAACAAGGGCGCTGCCGAGAAATACTATCGGATCTACCATCGGCACTATGATTTGAAGACAGTCGTCCTGCGGTTCCCGAACCTCTACGGGCCGTTTGGCAAAGGGCACAAGTCGTTCGGATTCATCAACTACTTCATCCACCTGGCCTGGACGAATCAGAACATTCAGATTTTCGGAGAGGGGTGCCAGACTCGAAATATCATGTACGTCGAGGACGCCACGGACATCCTGTGGCGTGCGGCGCATGAACCGGACCTGATCGGCGAGACCTACCTGGCTGCCGGCAGCGAGCACGCCACCGTGAATGAGATAGCAGAAACAATCGTGGATGTCTTCGATCGCGGGAAAGTGACGCACGTCGACTGGCCTGACGAGCGTCGCAGGATTGAAGTGGGAGATGTCAGGCTACGTTCCGACCGGCTGCGCGCCATCACCAAGTGGGAGCCGCGCTATGACCTTATGGCAGGGCTGCACCGGACGAAAACAACCCTCGAGCAAAAGAGCAGCTAGTGCGTATTGTCGTTACAGGTGCGTTGGGACATATCGGGTCACGTCTAATACGTGAGTTGCCCGCGGTGTTTCCCGAAGTTGAGATTGTCATGCTGGACAACTTGTTGACCCAGCGCTATTGCTCTTTGTTCAACCTGCCGGCCAGCGGCCGGTATCGGTTTCTCCAAGACGATGTGCTGACAGCCGATCTTCCGTCCATTTTTGATGGCGCCACGGTGGTCATACATCTGGCCGCAATCACCGATGCCACAAGCAGCTTTGGAAACAAGAAAGCGGTTGAACAGGTCAATTTCAAGGGAACCGAAAAGGTGGCGAAGGCGTGTTTGGAATCGAACTGCGCCTTGGTTTTTGTCTCCACCACCAGCGTATATGGGTCTCAGGAAAAGGAAGTCGACGAGAACTGTCCGGTCAGCGATCTGAAGCCCCAAAGCCCGTATGCTGAAGCCAAGTTACGGTCAGAGCAGCTGGTGAGAAAACTCGCAGAAGAGAATGGGTTGGCCGGTGTCGTTCTGCGGTTCGGCACGATTCTCGGGACTGCAATTGGCATGCGGTTTCACACGGCCGTGAACAAGTTCTGCTGGCAAGCGGTCATGGGGCAGCCCCTTACCGTGTGGAAGACCGCTCTCCACCAGGACCGCCCATATCTCGACCTGGGCGATGCTGTGGCGGCGATCATGTTCGTTGTTCAGAAGAAGCTCTATGACGGCCACGTGTACAATGTGCTGACGACAAACACATCCGTCAGCAGAATTGTGGACATCATTTCTGCGCGTGTGCCGGACACCAGGATTGAGTTCGTCGATACCGAGATTATGAATCAGTTATCGTATCATGTATCCAGCAAGCGTTTCAGTGACCAGGGGTTTGTGTTCAAGGGTGATCTGGAACAAGGGATAGGCGGCACCATCGACTGGCTCATGCGTGCCTGCCCGCGGGAGAGCGCACGGGGAAGAAGCGGCGTGCCTGGATGCGTGGCGCTTGAAGAGGGAGATGACGGGACTGTCGGTCCTTCCTCTTCGCCGGACCTGGCGGGCTGGATGTGGGGCCGAGAGATTCCCGAACATGTGGTCCCGGGGCTGGATGGGGAGCCGTTGCCACGGATAACTGTCGTAACGCCCTCCTACAACCAGGGGGACTATCTCGAGACAGCCATCCGGTCGGTTCTCCTCCAGGGCTACCCGAACCTGGAGTACATCATCATTGACGGGGGGTCGACCGACAACAGCTTAGAAATCATCAAGAGATACGAACCGTGGTTAGCCTATTGGGTCAGTCAGAAGGACCGGGGGCAAGCCCATGCGATCAACAAGGGGTTTGCCCACGCGACCGGAGACATCTATGCCTACCTGAACAGCGATGACTTCTATGAGCCCGACGCGCTGCTTGCTTGCGCCCAGGCGTTCGGAGAGGGGCATCCGTGGATTTCCGGCAGGGTTCGCTGCTGGCAGGAAGGGGCTGGAGACTTTCGCTTTCCAGAACTTCCCGGCAACAGCTTTACCAAATGGCTTCTAAGTTGCCCGATCCCGCAGGCGGGTACTTTCTGGTCCGCGGATTTGCACCGGGAGATGGGCCCGTTCCGCGAAGACCTGAACTACATCATTGATTATGAGTTTTGGTTGCGATTTCGCTTCATCAAGAAGATTGAGCCCTTTCTTGTCGATCGACCCATCGCAGTCTATCGCCTGCACTCGCAATCCAAAACTGTGGCGCAGAGTTCGGCATTTATCAAGGAAAGCAGGCCCGTCCGGGAGGAGTACAAGCAGTGTTTGACCTCTCTCCAACGGGTTTGGCTCTGGGGCGCGAGCCGCCATCGCAAGGCGAGGGTCCGGGGTGCCAAAGCTGTCGCCTGCTTGAAAAGGGGAGAATGCCGTGCTGCGATGCGGCGCTTGCTGTCGGCTTTCGCGATTTGGCCGCCTGTGCTAGCCGACCTGAAAGGCATCTGTCTGGCGTTCAAAGAACTGGCAGGCCGGAACCAAGACAACCCGGACCTGTCGGAAATGTGGCCTGAGTGGGACGAATGATTCAGATACCTCCCTCATCAAGACGGGCATTGCCTGCAAGAAAGAAGTGATGGAACGCCCTGCCGGTATTCACCACAGCGATTTCGAAAGCCGCGCAGCAGCGCCGTTCTTCTCGATAGGCATCACCACCTACAATCGACCGGATCTGCTCAAGCAAACTCTGGACTCCATCTCCGCCCAGACCTTCTCCGACTTTGAGGCCATCGTCGGCAACGACTACGCAGAGGAGCCGCTTTCGGCCGAGCTTCTGGGTATTACTGATCCCCGGATTCGTTTCGAGAACTACCCTGAGAATCTGGGTGAGGCAGCGAACATGAATGCTCTGCTTGCCCGGAGTCGGGGTCGCTACTTTACCTGGCAGAATGACGACGACCTGTATGCGCCTACGTTCCTCGAAGACGTCTACGCGGCACTGGTCAAATTCGACTCGCCAAAATGTGTCTTCACCTCGTACGAGCTGTTTGAGGGGGCAGGCTACCCCGAGCCGATCGACCTTGTGGTCGGGACTGGAGCCGTGTTCTCGGGACGCGAGTTTCTCAGGCGGTACTTCTCGGGCACGTTGCTGGCGATCGGATGCACAGGTGTTTACAGCAGAGAGTACCTGGCCCAGGTTGGCGGCATTGAGCTCCTGGGAGATTTTCATCGACCACTCTACACCGAATATCTCTATCTGATCCGCGCCGGCCTTGAAGAGCGCGTTGTGCACATTGACCAGCCGCTAATCAGGTATCGCGCGCATGAGGGCTCTTGGGGCGGCACGACAGCAGATCTCCCTCTCTACACCCAGGTCGGCGGGAACTTGCTGAATCAAAGCATCGACATCCTCAAGAGGCCTGAGTTGCGTGCGGATTTCCGTGAAAACATCTCTGCGCTCCTGAACTTCCTCGTGAGCGACTTCCTTCTGAAGTGTCGGGTTGACTGCAGACTTCTGTGCAGACTGAAGGCTCTGCCGTACTTCTTCTTCCTTAAGAGCAAACTCAACTCGCTCAAAGGGTCGAAGCTCTATCGGCAGGCGCTCATTGCCTGGGGCAGGGCGGGAATGACTCTCGCATGGTGTATGGCTACCAAGTTCAGCCTCAAGAGCCTCTGCTTTCGCCAATCACGGTGTGCGGGTTGACGACCGGCGGCTATGGAACCGTTCGTGGAAGAAGCCGGCAGCATTGGCGAGCTGGCTTGCCAACAGCAGGATGGCGACAGTCATTCGGCGGCGCTGTCCGGGCCGTTTGAAGGGGAACGCGAGCAAGCCGGTATAGAAGGCAAGCGGTTCCACCCGGATCGGCTTGTCTGACCGAGTGGCCCGGCGGCGATGGAACTGGTAGGCGCCGCGGCCGTAGTTGAAGTGTTGACGCACAAACGCCCCCAGGTTCAAGTCGTGCGCATGCCCGATCCGGGCGTCCGGCGCGACCCGCATCGGCCAGCCTTTCGCGCGCCATCTATCACACAGGTCGCGATCCTCTGCGGCCGCGAGCGGGAAAGAGGGATCGAACCCGCCGATATCCAGGAACGCGGTGCGCTCGGTCGCTATGTTGTTGCTGGTAAAGAAGGCAGGGCCGCCATGGTTCTGGTTGGCGTACGCGTAGAGGTAATCGATCAGGGCCTGGCTTGCCTGCGAACAGGGTCGGTTGACAATGAGATCGACCGTTGTTCCTCCGGCCAACGTGTGCGGCTCTCCCTGCAGCGCGACTTCGAAAGCCTTCAACCACCCCGTCTCGGGCTCGCAGTCGTCGTCGGTGAACGCGAGAAAACGACCGGACGCCTCGGCCGCGCCGCGGTTTCTCGCACGCGCGGGGCCGGCGTGGTCTTGTTGAATAAGCCGGGTGCTGATCGTCCCGCTTACCTCCGACACAATCGGCTCAGGCGATTCGTCACTGCCGTCGTCGACCACGAGCACCTCGAACCGCTCGCGAGGATAGTCCAGGCGACTCAGTGCCTCCAGGCAACGTCTGAGTGGCTGCGGGCGACGATACGTAGGCAGCACGATTGAAAAGGTTGGAGGGCCAGCTTGCATTGGGGAGACGAAGTGTACGCGCCCCCGCGCGAGAGGTCAAGGTGCCGGGACGATTCTTCGGCACCGAACAGGGCCTGGCATGCTCCCATCAAGCATGAGATTGTACCTCGTATTCGAATGTCGAAAGAACCGGCGAGAACTTCTGGTTCAGATATTCGATGGTTTCCGGCCTTAATGTTTCTTTGTATTCGCTGGGGCGGCCTTTGCGGGTATGCCGGTGAATGTTCTCAACTCTTGGCCGCACTTGTTCATGTTTCTCAACGAACGCCGCGAAGGAATCACGACTGATGTTCAACTCGCAGTAATCCAGAAGCCTATGCAGCCAGTCCGAAAAATTATGAGTCATCTCTTCATATCTCGTGAGATATACATGGGGATACCGGTCCATGAGCAAGATCTTATATCGTAACATGATCGTGTTGATTCTCTCGCTCTCAGCAACAGCATAGTCATCAATGGCAGATTGTACGGCATGTGTTCTTTCCCGGGCAAACCGCGTATGTTTGTTTCCGTATGGCGCTGGGGTAGCATGGCTGAACGCGGTTGAGTAATACTCGGAAATCAGGATATCTCGCGGATCTCGCACCATCAGGAGCGTCTTGTATCTCTCAAGATCGGGGATGCCTTCGATCATTCCGCCGAACGTGCTGTATAGGTAGCCTGTAGGTTTGAATATGTGCTGATATGCTCTCATTTCTTCCGCAGAAAGCTGATCGAGATACGGGAAATCCGAATCGAACGCATACGCATGGATGTTCACAGCAGTCATGTCTTGTTTGACGGCGCATTGCTCGAGAATGTGCCGGGTATATTGAGTCGCAGCTTTATTCATGGAGAAATGGATGATGCTCGGTCTTGTACTCGCATCTCGAGGCGTTGTGTCCGGGATGTCATGCTTCCCTTCGATCAAATCCAGTTCCGCCCTGAATGTTCGCCGCAGAAGTACTTCATGTAATCGCCGCCCCGCAAAAGAATTCGCTATAGGCGGGATTCGTTGGAATATACGATTAATACGGTGCAGCATAACCAAAAACCTGACGTCGCAATCGTGCCCGGTAAGCCAGCCGCAAGTGTACCGGACCCGGATAGTGAGTCAAAGCCCCAATGCCCTTAGCCTTCCAACGGGCTATGTGAGGAGAGTTAAGGCTATCGGTTTCAGTCGATCACTTTTTCCTGTTTGGAAATGAAGTGAACAGGATCGGTGATCCGAACCCCGTCATACGGTCTGGCTTCGTCGAATCCATACCGGGTCGCATACTGCTTGGTGAAGCAATCGCAGATCTTCTCTATGCGGCATTTATTGCATGGCGCTCCCTTTTCATAGAGGTTGCGCTTGTTTCTACCGGCCCACCAGCGCGAGGTCGTCTCCTCACCCAGCGTCTTGCCCAGCCAGCGCATGGCATTGCCTGCTACCCCCTGCCAGATCCACCGCGTCTTCCTGTCGAAGAGCCCTCTTTCCGCAAATGACCAGGTCGTGTAGTTCCATTCGTGTGAATCATAGGGCACCTGTTGGAAGTTGTAACATTTCTCTTCGTGACCCCGCATCATGCAGAATGGAAGGTACCTTACATTCGCTTCCAGGTTTACGCGGTCGCAATACTCCAGTGCTTTGGTCAGGCTGGGCATGATCTCGGAATGTCTAGCCTGGAAATCGGCACCCCCCTTCTCTTCCCATTCGTAGAAAGGGTTGAACGAGATGAAATTGATCACCCTTGCCCCGTTTTCTGCCGCGTACTTTGCAATATCCTCAAGCTGAGACAGAATGTGCCGGTTCAAGGTGCAATTGACGCGCCATGGGATGCCCAATCTGTTCAGGTTGCCCACCGCCTTTTCGAGCTTTCCCCAGCCGTTCTGAGTCTGGGTGATCTCGTTGTACAGATCCCCGAGAGCATGGAGTGAGCAGAGGAAATCGTACACGCCGCTGTCAGCGAACTTCTGGGCAGTATCTTCATCGGCCAGTACCTGCGTGTTGGTTATGAGCGAGGGTCTCAGCCCGATCTCGCTGCAATGCCGGCTTAGGTCGAATATGTTCGGGTAGATGGTGGGTTCTCCGCCCGTGATATCCACCCGCTCATGGCCGTATTTCTTGCGAAAAAGGTTGGCGTCGTGCTTCGTTTCCTCAATAGGCCGCCAGCGCTTGTCCGGCGCAAAGGTGTAGTAGCAGAACTTGCATCGAATGTTGCAGGGATATCCCACATAGAGAACGGACCTGCGGGTGATCTCTCTTTTCGTGGTCTTCTGCAATGTGGGCATCCATTCACCTCTTCAATCATGGGACTATGATTCAGGCATTCATCAGGACAGGCGTCCTTGCGACATACCTACGGGAACGGGGTGGCTGATCCTCTTCAGCTATGCGGTTTTATTCTATGCTTTCAAATGATTCAAGCCTGAAGCCTCCGTTTGCGGCGCCATGTTCACCCAGCGCACCCTCGCCACTTGCCACCTGCCGCTCGCCACTCGGCGATTCTTCCGCGCTGGAAACAGTATCACAGGGGGTTGACAGGCTGCCCGTGAGTCTGTCACCGTCAGCGCAGCAGAAGGGCTCTTGCATGGGGACGATCATTATCGGTGCCGGGCCGGCGGGGTTGACGGCTGCCTATGAGCTGGCCAAGTCAGAAAAGACGGCCACCATCATCGAGGCCGACACCCAGGTCGGAGGACTCTCCCAAACGGTCAGCTACCGTGGCTATCGTTTCGACATCGGAGGACACCGGTTCTTCTCGAATGTCGCTTGCATCAACCGGTTGTGGCGGGAGATCCTTGGCGATGACTTGCTGGTGCGGTCGCGCCTGTCACGCATCCACTACAACGGCCGGTTCTTTGACTACCCGCTCCGCGCAACCAATGCGCTGAAGGGACTGGGGGTACGGGAAGCCGCGCGGATCGGCCTGAGTTACGCCAAAGCCAAGGCAAGTCCCAGTGTGTCCGAGCACTCGCTGGAGCAGTGGGTGAGCAATCGTTTTGGGACCCGGCTGTACGAAATCTTCTTCAAGACCTACACCGAGAAGGTGTGGGGCATGCCTTGCTCTGAGATATCGGCCGATTGGGCCGCACAGCGGATTCGGAATCTGTCGCTCGCGGAGGCGCTGCGCAACATTGTCTCCGCCAAGGGGACGAGTCGCGCCGGCAGTGTGATCCCAACGCTTATCGAGCAGTTCCTCTATCCACGCCTGGGGCCGGGCATGATGTGGGAGCGCTGCAGGGATGTGGTGGCTGAACGTGGCAGCACCACGCTCTGTGACACGCGTGTGACGCGCATCAAGCATGTCGACAAACGTATCACGCACGTGGTTACAGAGCATGGCGGCGAGACCTCGGAGCTCGCCGCCGACCACGTCGTTTCATCCATGCCGTTGCGCGAGCTCGTTCTGGGCCTGGATCCGGCGGCTCCGGAAGCCGTCCGGCAAGCCGCCGCTGCGCTGCGCTACCGTGATTACTTTACCGCCGTGCTCATTGTCCAGCGTGAGCACGTCTTCCCTGACAACTGGATCTACATCCATACGCCCACCGTCCTGATGGGGCGTATCCAGAACTACAAGAACTGGAGTCCCGACATGGTGCCGGACCCCGACACCACGTCACTCGGGTTGGAGTACTTCCTTTCGGACTCGGATCCCATGTGGTCGCAGCCCGATGAGGAACTCATCGCGTTCGCGCTCGACGAATGCGTGCAGCTCGGATTTGTGAACCGCGAGGACGTTGTAGATGGAACGATCGTGCGAATGCCCAAGGCGTACCCCGTCTACGATCACAGCTATACGCAGAACGTGGCGATCATTCGTGACTACCTCGCCGGCTTTGAGAACCTGCAGACGATCGGACGGAACGGCCTGCACCGGTACAACAACCAGGACCACTCCATGCTGACGGGCGTGTATGCGGCGCGTAACATCATGGGTGCGACACACGACGTATGGTCGGTGAACGTGGATGGAGGCTATCACGAGCAGCCCCTGTCGACAGCAGACGATGTGTGGGCGGACACCCTCTCCATTGATCCGTGGCTCGCGCGGAAACTGAAGCTGACCTTTTCTCGGCTCGATGCCGTTGCGGCCGGTGTGGCGGCCGGAATCGTCAGCGGTCTGGGTCTCTTTGTCGCCACGGCCGTGCTGTTGCTGCGAGGCGGCGAGCCGGTCGGCCCCATGCTGTCGCTGCTGGGACACTACATGCCCGGCTACCGCCTCACGTGGTTGGGTGCTTTCGTGGGCATGGCAGAAGTCGCGCTCCTGGTGTTCGTGTTGGCATACGCACTTGCGCGCACGCGAAACGTTCTGGTACAAGGCTACCTGCGACATATCAGGAAACGGATGGAAGCCCGGCTGAGCCAGGAAGTGTTGGACCAGTAGGGCGTGTTGGCTAAACCATCAGGATGGCTTGGAGGAGATGCTTCGACAAGCTCAGCATGACAATTCCTTGGGGGTCCTCGGTGATTTAGAAACGGTCATCCCGAGCGAAAGTCGAGGGATCTCCTTGTGGGCAACACGCGAGTAACAATGACAGAAGCAAACTCACAGAGCGAAGTCGGGCTGGCGGCACGCGACATGGAGCGGGAACTGACGCGCATGATCGCCCGCCTGGATGGCGCTATACTGGCGCTCGTGTTTGGGCTGATCGCCGGCGTAGGGTTGTTTGCGATGACGGCCATCCTGGTTGTTGAGGCCGGCCCTGACACCGGCGCACACCTCAAGCTTCTGTCTAACTACTTCCCCGGGTACTCGGTCACCTGGCGCGGTGCCTTCATTGGCTTCCTGTGGGCCTTCACGGTGGGTGCGGCCGTTGGATGGTTGATCGGGTATCTCTACAACCGCGTGGCACGTATCCGCAGGAAATCCTCGGCGACCGGCGACGCATGAGTGCCTGCCCTGACACTGGGCCCACCGCAACCGCCGCCGCACTGGACGCAACTGTCGACGTTGTGGTGCCCGTCTACAATGATCGGTGCGGTCTCCAGCGTTGCCTTGCCGCGCTGGCAGCGTCCACTTTCCAGGCCTTCAGCGTGGTGGTGGTCGATGACGGATCGACGGAAGACATCCGGTCGGTGGTGGATGCGTTCGGCCACCGGTACCTTCGCATAGAGGGCCCTGACGGCCCGGCCCGCGCCCGCAACCACGGGGTCAGGTGCTGCGAGGGCGACATCATCGTGTTCGTTGATGCCGATGTCTGTGTCCATGTCGATACGGTACAGCGCCTGGTCCAGACACTGGAAAGCAGTGCCGACACAGCCGCAGTCATCGGGACATACGATGACCGGCCCGAGGCGCCCGGGCTGTTCTCGCAGTACCGCAATCTACTCCATCGCTACACGCACTGCCGCTCGGCCGGGGAAATCCCGACCTTCTGGTGCGGGTGTGGCGCCATCCGGCGGAAGGTGTTTCTTGCGTACGGTGGTTTGGATGAACAGTGCTACAAACGGCCCGCCATCGAAGACATCGAACTGGGCATGCGTATGACGGCCGACGGCTGCCGTATCGTTCTTGATCCGTCGATTGAGTGTACTCACCTTAAACATTGGCCGTTCCTGAGCACGCTCGCCAACGACGTGCTCAGGCGAGGTGCGCCGTGGGTGGTGCTCATGTTGCGTAGCAGGAGCATGACGCACACCCTCAACGTCGAACACACACAGCGCCTCAGCGTGGCCCTGGTGTTCCTGGCGGTTCTGTTCGGTGTGGCTGGTGCATGGCACGTCGCGTTCCTGGCCGGGGCTGTGCTCACGGCAGGGGGCGTCGTGATACTGAATCGAGACTTCTACCGCTTCCTTCGTCAGTGCCGCGGCAGGGCATTCGCCATGGGCGCGATGCCCCTTCACGGGCTGTACTTTCTGTGTTGCGGACTTTCAGTGGGCATCGGCCTGATTCAGCACGTGACCGACCAGAGGAGGTCCGTGCTTTGAAAGCAAGAGTACTGCTTCTCTATCCAAACTCTACCAACGATGGCGTCATGCCGCTTGCCGTGGGTATTCTCTCCACGATCGCCAAGGATCTCGGGTGCGAGGTGGAGTATTTCGAGACCACATTCTATCAGAAGGAAGGCTCCGTTCCGGAAGAGCGTGAACGCACTGGTGAATTCAAGGTGTCTGACCGGGAGCACGCCGTCCAGCTTCTGCCGCACGAGCATCTCGCCAGGGACCTCAGGCAGACCCTCGACCGTTTCCGTCCGGATATCCTTGCCGTGACCGTAAACTCCATTGAATTTGAACAATTTGAAACACTCATCCAAGCGCTGGGCCCGATGGAGCCCAAGCCGTTTGTCATTCTGGGGGGCGTCCACCCTACGGTCGCCCCGGACGCCGTGATAGGCAACCCCTTCGTCGATGCACTGTGCAGGGGAGAAGGGGAGGCGGCATGGGAAGAATTCCTGACGCGGTTCCTCAACCAGCAGGACCTCTCAGACGTGCAGAATCTCTGGATAAAGACAGCCGACGGCGTGCAGAAAAACCCGATAAGGCCGCTTGTCCCCGAGGACCAGCTGTGGAGGAGACCCCTCGATTTCTCATTCTTTGATGAGCGGCATTTCACTGCCCCGTTTGATGGCAGGATCTACCATCGTGGACAGATAGAGTCCTCGCGGGGGTGTCCTTTCGATTGTACCTATTGTGCCAACACCGCCTTTAAGCGAACCTACAAGGGCCTCGGCAAGTTCGTCAGGTTACGCCCCTTCGCTAACCTGGTCGAAGCCATCAAAAAGCAGGTTGAGATGGGCGCCGAGATGCTCCAGTTCCAGGATGAGTGTTTCCTGAGCATCCCGCTGCATCACCTCCAGGAATTCTGCCGGTGGTATGGCGCTGAAGTGCAGTTGCCGATGATGGTCCAGACCCGGCCGGAGTCGGTCAAGGAGAACCGGATTGAGCCCCTGGCAGCAATGGGGACGCCGGTACAGATTTCGTGCGGCATCGAGTCGGGGTCGGAGCGGATCCTGCATGACATCTGCAAGCGCAGAACCACACTGGACGACATGCGGGAGGCGTTCAAGATTATCAGGGATTTCGGTATCCGGAGTACAGGCTACACCATGATCGGCTTGCCGACGGAAACGCGCGAAGAAGCGTTTGAGACCATCTTCTTCGTCCGAGAACTCGATCTGGATATTTCGATCATGTCGATCTTCTATCCGTTTGTCGGCACGCCGCTTCGGGATTTCTGTATCCGGGAAGAGTATATCACCGGCCATGAGAAGGTGACCAACTTTACCGACCCTCCGATTCTGAAGCACCAGCCAATGTCTCCCGAGGAAGTGTATAATATTCGTCGGGTATACAGCCTGTATACGAGGCTGCCCGAAGCGTACTTTCCAAAGATCGAGCTGTGCGAAAGAGATCTTGAGAATCATGCCGAACTCTACGAAGATCTGATTGCGCTGATGTACAGGGAATACTACCGGAGCTGGGACCTGGATTGAGGCAGGGAAACCCCGGGAAGATCACCAGGGCGGATGCGGGAATATGCCGATGAATGACCACCACAAAGCATGCCGGTTTGCGCTTATCCATCTTGGCACGGAAGAGGTCTACGGGCTGGAGTACGTGGCCGCGGAGGTTAAGAAGTGCGGGCATCTGATTCGGTGGTTCGACGCGAATGAGGAGTCGGCCGTCGAGGACGTCGTCGCTTGGGATGCGGATTACCTGTGCCTCTCTCCGTTGTCGGCATTTTTCGATCCCGGTCTCGATTTCAGTCGTCGTGTGAAAGCCCTGGCGCCCAGTGTGCATGCCATCTTTGGCGGTCACCACGTCACCGCCGTTCCCGAGTCCGCTGAGCTCGATGGCGTTGACACGGTAGTGACGGGTCCCGTCTACGGCGCCATTGAGCGCATTGTTGCTGGCGACGGATCCGGCATTCTCCGGGGGGAACCGGTTCCCGTGAGCCAGATGATGCCGGCGAGGCGGGAGTACTTTGACACGATTCCGAGTATAGGCAGCCGTCATCGCAAGGAGATCATCTCTCACTTTGGATGCCCGTACAATTGCTCCTACTGCTCGACCTCGCGCCTGAAGGCGGAATACGGCGGCAAGGAGTACCGCAAGTACTGGCTCACGCGCCGCCCCATCGAGCACATCATAGAAGAAGCCAAGATCCTTCTGGACTACCCGACCGAAGAGGTGGCCCTCGAAGACGACGACATGCTCTATGGAAAGGAAATCGATGAGTG
>JADHWE010000071.1 GCA_016783675.1 Kiritimatiellia bacterium | reverse complement strand
GTTCCCTTGACAATGCGCTGAAACGTTCGCTTGGCCAACGCGTTGAGCCGTGGCACCTGTTGCGGACAGGTGCAGTCGCCAAACGCGGCACAATCATCGCTCTCAAAGAGTTGTCTGACCGCGTTCATATCCTCGGCATCGACATCGAAGCGCTGGAGTGTCTCAACGGCATCGCCCACCGTGTAAGCTTGCTCGGATTGTCCACTGACGGCGGCCAGGAATGCGCGAAATGCGTCCCACTTGCTCGGATCGCCTTCACGCAGACCGTGGAAGGCCTTGTAGGCCGCAACCTGACGGCGGTAGTCGGCATCGGTCGCCAGGCGGCGACGTTCCCGCACGAGGGGGAGACCGATCAGAAACAGGACCGGCGCCAGCACCATCCACATCCAGAAAGAGTCGGCCAGGAGGTTAACCATCGTATTCAAGACATCGTTCATCCGGTCTGCCCTGTCATTATGCCAGACACCGTCGCTGCTATCCGTCAGGCTCGACGTCCCGTCCGCTAGCCTGCTCCGCTCGAAGACAGTCTGTCCATTCTGCGCCATCACCTCAAGGGGAATTGACGGGGTGCGGATCGACTCGTAGACACCGGTTGCCGGATTGAAAACCTGGAACGTAAGCGGTGGGAATGCGCGCACGCTGGTGGTGAGCGGGCGGAAGCGTACCAGGAACTCCGCCCCGTCTGGCTGCCAGACCCGACGGATATCCTTGTCGACCCAGAAGTGATGACGCAGGCCGGACTGGTGACCGAGATAGGGCAGGTCCAGAAACCGGCTTGCGACATCCGTGAAGACGCGCACACTCAGCTCCATCAAGTCACCCACGCGCCCCTTCGCCGGTCTTATTGAGGTCTCAAACCGGCAGGGCTGGAAGATGCCGCTGAAAGCGGCGTGGCGCCCCTCTTCCGGCAGGGGATGCACTGTCATCGCGAAGGATGCGGCTTCCGCATAGATGCGTTCACTCTCCTGTCCTTCCTCGACGACTTCAAAGAGGCTGTTGTTGAAGTAGGAAGCATAGGGAGCAAAGCGGCCCTGTCCCTTTTTCATCCGTGAGACCTGCAGCCTCGATGGAGGGAATGTGAAGTCATCCGGTTCAGTGGAGCGCGCAAACAGTGAGAACGAGATCCTGCCGAGGGTGGTGTCGTTGCCTTTGGGCTTGTCGCGCCTGGCGATGATGCGCCGGCCACCCACGGGCAGTCCCACCTGCTTGGCCTCCGGTTCCGTGCTGCGCGGCACCTCGACCTCGATCGACGGGTGGTAGAAGATGGCGGGGTCGAAAAGGAATTGTTTCAGAGCGCCTGCGGGAAGATCGCACTCCCACACGATGTCGATCCGGATCGGTTCGCCGACATACGCCTCCCGCTTGGCGGGCGTGATGGTCAGACGCATTGCAGAATCGAGCTGCGGGGCGACAGGCGCGCGGGGCGTGGTGTTGGTGCGTTGTGCGACTGCGGCACAAGCGGCGAGCAACGTCACCACCAGGATCGTCTGTATGCGTGCAGCCTTCACCAATCCTTCTCCACTTTGGAGGCACTTGCCTTGGCCCGCTTCTGCTCCCGGAATTGCTGGCTTTCCTTCTCCTCACTCAAGATCTCATCCGCGGAGTAGTTGGGCGCGGGCAACGGCTGCATATCGCTGGCCTGTGCGAAGTCGCCCTGGGCGGGCATGCTGGATGACATGCTCTCGTCGTACTCGCCCTCCTCGGCCATCTCCCAGTCCTCGTCACCCATGTCGGACGGGTCGCCCTGGTCGTCGTTGGGCTGGCTCTGAGCGTCCTTTTGCTGGTCCTCCGCCGCAAGCTGCTCTTCGATCTCACGGATACGCCCGGCCAGGGCGTCAAGACGGCGTCCGGGCCGCAGCATGGCTGGGTTCGCACGCATGGCGCGCAAGAAACAGTGCTGTGCGGCCTGCAGCTCAGGCAGGGCGTCGCGGGCCGATATCTGCTCCAGGCGAGTGGCGAGTGCCTGGTGGCAGAGACCACGGTTGAACACCGCCGCCGCAGTGGCGGCAGGTGACAGTTTCCAATGGTCGGTCAACTCCGCGTACTGCGCGATTGCCTCCTCGTACTGCTCCGACTCCTGCAGCGCGACGGTCGCTTCAAATCGGGATGCGACATCCTCTGCGCCGGATGATGGCGGCTCGGAGGCGAAGCAAGGGGAACATACCAGCAGGGCGGAGATCGCCGCGGACGACGAGAGCCACTTCGGCCACTGGCGCACGTCCAACTCGCCCAGAACAATCAGCAGGAGGACAAAGGGGAGGAGGGCGAAGGCGGCCTCGCGGTAGATCACGACGGATGCGCCCTGGGCGACGGCGCCGGTGGGCCGGTCGAGGGCGTAGCCCGCGTAGATGTGGCCGAGGTCGAACGGTGCGGTGCCCGCCTCAACGTAGCTGGCGTCGGCGCACATGTCGGCGAGTCCGGCGAGGCCCTCGCGGTTGAGGTGGGTGGTGACCACGGCGCCCTTGTGCTGCAACCAGGTGGTCCGGCCATCCGCCTGCACCTGGGGAATACGCGCCCCTTCACGTGCGTCGCCGATGCCGATGATGAGGAGCCCGGCTTCGGCCTCGGCGAGCAGTTCGGCCACGCGCTTATGGTGCGATCCGTGATCCTCGCCATCGGTAAGCAGCACCAGGTCCTGGTATCCCTCGCGCCCTTCCGCGAAGACCTGGTCGATGGCTTTCTCGACGGCCGAAATCAGTTGGCTGCCTCCGAAATCGACGGTTCGGGGGGCGGCCTGGTCCAGCATGTATCGCACAAATCCCATGTCGCGCGTCAACGGACAGAGAATGTTGGCGCTTCCGGCGTAGACCACCAGTCCCACCCGCTCGGCCTGCAGGGCATCGAGGGCATCCCGTACGCCCTGCTTGGCCGCTTCGAGGCGCGAGGGCGGGGTGTCCGCAGCGAGCATGCTCTGCGATACGTCGAGCGCGAAGACAACATCGCGTCCGGCGCCGGAGATGGGCAGGTAGCGCGGGTCGAGGCCGGGGCGCGCCAGCGCCAGGATCAACAGGGCCAGGGCGGCTAACCGCAGGACATCCCGGCTGACGTGTTGCTGGTATGCCTGGCCCCCCAGTCGCTCCAGCACTTCCGTCCGTTTGCGGCGAGCCGCGGCGAGCAAGCGTGCCAGGGGGGGCAGTGCCACCAGCAGCAACAAGGCCCAGGGCCACTGTAGAACGAACTCTTTCATGGTGCCGTCCTCAACCATGTGGCTTCCAGGGCCATGGTGGCAGACAGGAGGCAGCCGGCCAGCAGGAGCGGCAGCCAGAACCACTCCCGTACCCGGGCGATCTGGCGCGTGGTCATTCGGGTCCGTTCCAGTTGATCGATCTCGCGGTAGACGGACTGCAGGCTCTCGTAGTCCCCGGCTTGCCGAAAGATACCGACCGTTTCTCGACTGATGTGATCGAGGACCCGTTCGGAGGGGCTCAGCACCGTCGTGCCGCCGTCGGTCTGTCCTGCCTCGCCCAAGCTGATGCTGTAGACCTTGATGCCCCATTCTTTGGCAAGGCCGCCGGCCTCCTCGGGCAGATGTTTGCCGGAGTTGTTCTCACCATCGGTGAGCAGGATGATGACCTTGCTGGCAATCTCGGAGGCCATGTCTCCACTGCCGGACGCCTGGAGATCTTCCATGTGGCGTAAACGGGCCGCAGCCAGGGCGAGCGCGTCGCCGTAGGCGGTGCCGTCCTCGTTGGGCCGATCCTGGATCTCCAGGTCGCGCACGATCTGAACGAGCGCGTCGTGTCCTGATGTCAGCGGGCTGCGTGTGTCGGCGTATCGGGCGAAGGTGATGAGGCCGAGCAGGTCGTCCGTTCTTCCGTGTAGCGTCTTGCCGTCTCCGCGGATGAACTGCTCGACCAGCTCTTTGGCCGCCTCCATGCGGGTACGCGAGACTCCTTTGCGGGCGGCCATGTTCATGTCCATGCTGCTGGACACATCCACCAGCATCTCGATGGCGATGCCTTCCTTGACCTCGAGGCTTTGCCGGGTGCCCGCCTGTGGCCGGGCCAGCGCCATAAGAAGCAGGGCGGTGCCCAGGGCGCGGCCGAGCGGGAGCAGAAAGAGGAAGCGTTTGCGTCCGCCCCGTGGGGGACGCCAGAGCTGCGATGACGGCACGCCCAGTGAGTCGCGGCGGCGCTTGCGGTAGTAGAGCCAGAACGCGAACGGCAGCAACAACAGCCACCATGGTGCGGCCAAGGTCATGCTTGCGCCCTCCATCTTCGTGCCGCGAGGAGAGCGACACAGAGAACAGCGATTGTGGCGACGAGCGCGATGAACCGACCCGTGTCGCTTGCGGTTGCCGACGGCGGTAGCGGAAGAGGCGCGGGGGTGGCGGACTCCTCGTGCGCGGGGTAGGGCAGGATGGTGAGTGTGGCAGGCGCGACGGCAACACCGCCCATGCCCTGGGTGGTCGACACCAAGGCGTACAACCCCTCCCAGTTGACCTCACCCGACGAAACGGCCTGCACGACCCAACGGTGCGACTGGTGGTAGATGCCGTCGGCGAGAAGGACGGCCCCCGGCTCGCGCGAGACCAGGAGCAGGTGTTCATCCGGTGGGAGCGCCAACGTGAACGAGGCGTAAGACGATGACTCCATCGAGGCCTGCAGTGTTGCCAGTTCTCCCGGGTAGATGCGGGCCGGATCGAGGGTGAGGGTAACATCGCCGCCCATAGCCGTCAGCGCGGCAGTACAGAGGGTGGCCAGTCCCATGATCGCAGAGCGGGAAAGGTGTGTCATGTCATCCTCCCGTCTCGTCGTCGATGCGGCGTTGACGTGAACGGAAGAAGTCGTTCAGGGCCGTGACGCAGTTCTCGCCGACCGCCACCTCCATCAGGTCGACCCCATGGTTCAAGAGCAACTCCTGCAGGTTGCGCTGATGCCGTGCTCCCTCATCGCGGCTTTCCGCTAGATCGACCAGGCCCGGCTCCCCGCTCTCCGAATCGTGGATGCGGAGCAGCCCGCGCGATTCGCCGGGGCGATGGCGGCGGTCGATCAGGTGTACGGCGTTGATATCGTGCCTGATTGCCAGGGCGCCGAGGTCGTCGATGAAATCATCGGCCAGGAAGTCCGATACCACGAAGAACACCGACCGCTTGCGCGCCATGTGGCCGAGGCAGTCAAGCGCGATAGGGAAAGAGGTGCCCTTGCCGACGGGCTGGAAGGTCATCAGTGCCTCGATGACCCGCTGGGCATGCTGATGGCCCTTGGCAGGGGGTACCACCAGCTCAAGACGGTCAGAGAATAGGATCAGCCCCACACGATCGTTGTTCTTGGTTGCCGCCAGTGTGATCAGTGCGCAGATCTCCGCGACCGTGTCGCGCCGCGCACCGCCCGGATCGTCGAGGAGTGACGCGGAAACATCGACCAGGAGGTAGATGAACTGCTCGCGCTCCTCGGTGTAGCGCTTGATGTGAGGCGTTCCGGTGCGGGCCGTAACCTTCCATTCCATGGCACGAACGTCATCGCCGGGCTGGTAGGGGCGCGCATCCTCGAACTCGATGCCGCGTCCCTTGAACACCGAGTGGTATTCGCCCGCCAGCAGGTGCTCGACCGGGCGGCGGCACTTCAGCTCGAGCGTGGTCAGTGGACTGTCAATCTTAGCCGGCATTCGTGGTCGTTTCCTCAACCACAGGGACGGTCTCCAGGATCTCTGTGATCAGATCGTCCGAGGTGCGGTTCTCGGCATCGGCGCGGTAGGAGAGCGCCATGCGGTGGCGCAACACGTCGTGCGCGACGTCTTTGACATCCTGTGGCACGGTGTAATCGCGGCCCTGCATCATGGCGAGGCCACGCGAGGCGAGCGAGAGGTAGATCGAGGCGCGCGGTGATGCCCCGAAACGCAGGTAACGCGAGAAGTCGAGTCCGTACTGCTCAGGTTGGCGCGTGGCGTCGACCACGCGCAGGATGTAGCGCTCCACCTTCTCGTCGATGAAGACGCGTTCGAGCGCCTGGCGCATGTCGAGAATGTCGTCCAGCGTCAGCACCGGTTCGACCTCCAGCTCGACCTGTGGCTTGGCCATGCGTTGCATGACGACCAGCTCGTCGTCCATACCGGGGTAATCAACCTTGAGTTTGAACATGAAGCGATCGACCTGGGCCTCGGGCAGGGCGTAGGTTCCCTCCTGCTCGATGGGATTCTGCGTGGCCAGCACAAGGAAGGGCTGGGGCAGCGGATAGGTTTCCTTGCCCAGGGTGACCTGTTTCTCCTGCATGGCCTCGAGCAACGCGCTCTGTACCTTGGCGGGGGCACGATTCACCTCGTCGGCCAGCACGAAGTGGGCAAACACGGGTCCCTTCTCCGGCTGGAAGCTGTGGTTGCGGGGGTCATAGACCAGTGTTCCGGTAAGGTCACTCGGGAGCAGATCCGGCGTGAACTGGATGCGGCTGAACGTGGCGTGGATCGAGCGTGCCAGTGTGATCGCCAGCAGTGTCTTGGCAATGCCGGGCACGCCTTCCAGAAGGACGTGTCCGTTACAGAGGAGGGCCAGCAGAAGCCTGTCAATCAACGGCTGTTGCCCCACCACGACAGTGCCGATGGTTTGCCGCACCAGCTCCAATCGCTTGCTCACCGCCGCTGCATCCGACTGTTCATTCTCGCTCATGGGTCCATACCTTTCCTGCGACCACTATAGGAGGACAGGAATACATGCACAAGCGACTAGAAGAGCGGCTGGATGGGGCTGGTGAGCGTCTTGAGGAGGCGTGCCATGATCTCCTTGCCCAAGAGGTCGTCGCAGGCGCCCGGGAAGTTGCCCGCTTCCTTGTAGCAGTTGTAGAAGTCAGGATGGTAAGGAGGCACGGCAGGCCGGTTGGAGCGGAGGGCAAAGCTGGTGGTGTTGCGAATGGGCCAGATATCCACCGGCGTATGCCGCAGTGTGCCTTCGACGAGGCGGTTGACGTCGTCCAGACTGAGCGGCATTTGGCGCTTATTGATCACCCAGCTATTGCGGGGCAGGCAGTCGCGCAGGATGTCGTTGCGAACCCAGGTGGCCACCACGGGATCGTCGATCAGGAGGCCCACCTCGGTGTTCAGGTTGGCCGAGCGCGGGTCAAGGTTGTAGGAGCCGATGAATGTGTGTTGCGCGTTGATGACCAGTGATTTCGCGTGAATGCAGAGGAAGGGCTCCCTCTTGGCGCCTTCGGCCTCGCCGCGGGCCTTCATGTCGGGGAACTGGGGGAACACATGCAGGAGATCGGTCGGGTGCGGCTTGTACTCGTAGATCTCGGCGCCGACGTCCTCGATGTACGAAGAGCGGAGCCTGTAGTTGGCCGAGTAGGCAATCGTGTTGTCCGTGGCCGCGAAGCTGTTCGACGAGATAATGACGCGCATACCTTTGTTGCGTTTCTTCAGGCCTCTGAACAGCTTGCGCATCTTGCTGTCGAGAACGAGGTAAGGGGACTGCATGACGAGGCTGTCCTCAGCCAGTTGCAGTGCATGGGATAGCTGTTTCGTGATTCGTCCGCTGCCCGAGAAGAAGAAAAACCGCCGGTTCTTCCCCGGCTTGTCGGCCAGGAAAACGACCCGTGTCGGCTTGACCAGTCGTTTGGCAAATACGTCTTGAATGTATTCCTGGCTCATCGCCAGCCGTTCGACCGTGGCGAAACGGTTGTCCAACCCAAACTCCTCCCGGGTCTCGGGTTTCTTGAACTTGCCCTTCTTGATGACGTTCAGCACGTCCGGGAGATTGCGGCTTCGGGTCGAGCGATGGAATTTCCAGAACTCGTTGAAAGAGACTTTCATATCCGCGGCCACGGGGCCGAGGATGAGTACATCACGATCCTTGAAATTCATGCCGGTACTGAAGTCGAAATAGGCATTCTCGATGTTGCGTCCGCCGGTGATCGCCATCAGGTCATCCACGACGAAGAGCTTGTTGTGCATGCGCTGGTTGGTGCGGTTGGGGATGATCCCGTCGAACATCTCCTGTAGCGGCGAGGGGTCCATTCGTCCGGCCACGGGACGGTAGTGCTTGAATTCGAGGTTGGGATGCACTGTAGCCAGGAATGCGGCGGCCTCAACATTGCGTGCCGAGGCCATGTGGTCGGCGATGATGCGCACCTTGACGCCGCGTTTGGCGGCCTGGATGAACTCGTAAACGAGCAAACGGCCCACCTCGTCATCGCTGAAGATGAAGGTCTGCACGTCAATGCTCTTCTGCGCGTTGCGAATCAGATGCAGGCGGAGAATGAGCGCGTTGATGCCACTGTTGATCACGCAGACGTAGTTGCTCTCCGAGGCGTCCTTGCCTTCGTGGAGTCCGAGCACGGCGCGTTTAACGAACGGGAGAAGGGGTGATATCTCGTCGGTCGCCCGGACCGGCTGACGCGGCTGAACGGGCTGAGGGGCCGGCTGACGCGGCGTGGCGGGGCCCGGCTTGGGAGTGGTAGAGGGGGCGGGAACTTTTGTTGACGGAGCCTGCGGTTCGGCCGGCCTGTCGAAACTGTTGGCCTCGGCCTTGTCCTTCTTAAGCCAATCGCGGAAGCCCTGGCCTTGTGAGGTCTCTGTCGCGGTAATAGCAACTGCGAGCGCAATACAACCCAACCTCCCGATGAAGCGCATCATGTCATTCCTCCTGCTTGCATTGTGCCGCGTTGGTCAGAGCGTGGCAAGTGGGAATGGATGGATCACTGATCACCTTCTTCCGAAGTTTGACAGGCTGGGATGCGGCGTGGATACTGGGCGGCATGAATACGCGTGTGTGCACTATTGCGGTCTGTTTCCTGTGCGCTGTCCTGTTCGCCATGGGCGGCGGCGAGCCGACGCGTTCGGAGGTGGAAAGCGCGATTGCGGAGGCGGGCCGGACCGATCCGGAGTGGTGGGCGTCGGTTTCGCTGGATTATCCGAAGCAGCTTCGGCTGGATTGGCCGGCAGCACGCGACGAGAAGCGGTGGGAGCCGGAACGCAACCCGGGCCAGTATCTCACGGGGATCGTCTATCTCTACCCGAAGCAATGGCGCGCCACGGCCAAGCTGTTCCACCATATGCTGGAGGTCAATCGCGAGCGCCCGGCGATACGGGCGCGCGTTATGGATCGGTTGGGGCATATCTACGCCAGTCTGCTGGACGACTATGCACGCGGTGCGTACTGGTATGGGTCGGCGGCGGCGGAAGGGGTGACGTCGACGGATCAGCAGGTGGAGCTGGCACGGTGCTACTGGAAGCTGGGCAGTCGTGAGCTGGCGTCGGAAACGCTGGCCAGGGTGGGTTATCCCAACAGCAGTGCGGTCCTGGTGTGGGCCGAAATGGGAGATCTCGATCGGGCAATGCAAGTGGCAGAGGTCGCCGCCACGGGGCGACAGGCTGCGCAGGTCTACCTGGCCGCCGGTGAAGCATGTCGTTCGCACGCGGATCCTGCACATGCCGGCGACTGGTACCATAGGATCGTCAAAGGAACATCCCGCGGCAACCGTCAGCGGATGAACAGCTACCGGCAGTGCGCGCGCGATGCCATGGATGCCATCCGGGCTGGCGAGTCGCTTGACCTCAACACACTGAGCGACGGCACGTTTCGCGGAGAGGCCACCGGCTTTCGCGGTAGGGTGGAGGTGGCGGTCGCAGTCAAAGATCACGCAATTGTCTCTGTGAAAGTGACGGATCACCAGGAAGACTGGTTCTTCACGTGCCTGGAGGCGCTGCCACGGCAGGTGATCGAGAACCAGGGATTGGCTGGTGTCGACGCGGTAACGGGGGCCACGATGACCTCTTCCGCGATCGTCAGCGCAACGGCAAAGGCGCTGGGTCTAGCGAAGCGGTAGTAGACTGGAGTGCAGTGTCTGCGGATTGGCCTGACAGGGGCATTGCCTGCATTCAGCAGGGCAAGGCATCTGCTGCCGAGGCCCACTTTGCCGAAGCCGTGCGATTGCTTTCGCAGTTTGAGGATGCGGTTCGCAACCTGCGCCAGGTTCGTAAATAGGTAAAAGAAAAGCCCCGCCGAAGCGGGGCTTTTCCATCAGACTGATTCAACTGAATCGATCAATTAGCCGGCGAAATCATGTGCCGTCGGCGAGCTGATGCTGCAGTCTGGGTCATCACCGACATTGCCGTACGTGTACGTACCGCCACCGGGGCAATCCGGAGTCGTGTCGCCCTTGATGTAGTCGTTGACGTCATCCGTGGTGACGGAATCGCCATCGGTCTTCTTGTTAGCCATAGCCCACTGCTCTTTGCCGCCGTCGATCTGACGGAGGTTGTTGATGCAGGCGTTCTGCTGAGACGTATTACGAGCCTTCACGAATGAAGGAATCGCAATCGCTGCCAACAGACCAATGATCGCCACAACGATCATGATCTCTACCAGTGTGAAACCAAGCTTCTTCTTCATCGCATTCTCCTTTAGGTTGGTGGGCTGCGAACTTGCCCGTTATTGAAATGTGTTCGGCGCTCTTATTGAGCAGTAGGCGTGCCAAGTCTTGTTTCTCACCTTTAAATAGGGTGAGAATCTCTTATCCTATATGAGAATACGGCATTGCTGTTCGTGTAATGATATAGATAGTTGCCCTAAAGCAGTCACTGTCCATGTTGAATTTCTCTGTCAGTTTTGCAAATAGGAGAAGCATTCTCTCTCTTGCAAGAGCAAACGTTCGTAAATGGACAAGGGCGTCCAATATTGTGCGCCTATAATTGGACAATGTACGTGGATGGAGGAAGCGTGGGCGGCGAGGAGGTGATTCTCAGGAATGATAGAGCCGCGGAACCTACTCTTTGTCTTCCGGGAGCTTGCGGTAGAGGGTGGCCAAGCTGATCTTGAGGGTTTTGGCTGCTTCTTCCTTGTCTCCACCCGAGAGCGAGAGCACGTGGTTGAGGTACTCCTTCTCCTTGGCGCGCAGGAAAGCCTTGAGCGACCTACCGCGATCGCCGTCGTCAGCAAGGGCAGCAGCGCTGGGGGTCTGGATGGGAGCCGAAGCGATCTTGGTGGGAAGATCTTCCTTGGTGATCTTGCCTTCACGGGCAAACGTGATGGCATGCGTCACGGCGTTTTCGAGTTCACGGACGTTACCGGGCCATGCATATGATTCCAGGATGGCGCCAACATCGGGCTCAACGGCCGGA
>JADHWE010000070.1 GCA_016783675.1 Kiritimatiellia bacterium | reverse complement strand
CTCGACACCACCATGCGCGACGGTCGAAGCGTGCCACCTGCCAGATCGCCAGATCGGGGCGCGTTGTAGTGGGGCTAAAGAAGCGGTATCGGGGCATCATCAACCACATGATCTGTACGCCACCTTTCAACAGCGTCAGCGAATTCAAGGAGCAGTACCCCAAGTGGGGCGTGCCCTCTTCCTGCGACGGTAACGGTTTTATGTCCATTTCACGGGCATTTCATGCGCTTCTTACTGGGTCGATTTGTGCAACCAATAGGCCAAACAAAATCCGAGCGTACGAAACACGCGATTCTTCAACGGCAAGACTCTCGCCGGCGATCAGATAATCAGCTCCTTCGGAGTGAATGTAGTCTGTCGATCAATGCTGCTGATGCCTCAGCCGGCATGAATGCGCCGGGACGACGGGTCACACCTTTCCCGCTCCTATGGGACGGCCCCCAGACTGCACCAAGCGTCACAACGTCGACCTGTCCTGTATCCGTCTTGATGATCACTCCCGGATTAAGGCGACAGTCCTTCGGCGCTCTGAACACGGCAGTCGTGATTCCTTTGGCATCGTCATCGAGCACGAGGGTGCTGGCATCCCCTTCTCGCATGAACGCGCCCCTGCGGTACGTGCCTGTCATGCGAAGTGCGAACAACCCGCTTCGAGATGGGCCCAGGCAAATCGCGTAGCGACTGCCTGTATAGGCTCGTAACCAGTGACGGTCGACCATGACTCGGTCTGTGGTTGCCCACGCGAGGGTGTCGGGTCGCACGACATGGCATAGCTCACGCTCTGAGGGGCTCAACCGATCAGGTGCCACCTTGATGCCCGCCGCCGCCAGCATGTCCGCCTCGAACCACATGCGGCGAGCTCTCCTTAGGTCCGCTTTCCATTCGTCAAAGAGCTCCGTGTACGTGTATCGCGTGTTCTGAGATTCTTCCTCCCAGTAGTTGTCAAGGCCTTCGTCTGTTGTATCGTTCCAGGGCAGCACTCCCGAACTGTACGCATCGCGGCAGAGCCTGTTAAAGCTACTCACAGACCGATCAGGTCCGCGAAGTCGTTGCGGCAAGAGTGGGATTAGCTCTCTCTGTATACGGTTGCGGGATCGGTGAAGCGGGATCCATCTGAAATCGAACGGGTCCCACACCTGCACGCCAATCCACTCGGAGGAAGGGATCTCAAGAGGCGTCACCCACCAGTTGACAGAGTTCCCCTTGCCATACTTGTCACCCGCCCTCCACATCTTCATGTGTGGTTCGTCAACACCTGCCCAAATCCAGTATTCATCCCACCGGTATGGTGCAGTCGCTGGCTTCAGCACAATTCGAGCTATTTCCAGCACTTCGGACTGGCGGAAGAGGCAGGCCCTGAGGTCATCGCAACCAAGTCCGAGTGATCTTGCCACTGCACACTCAGCCTCCCAGATTGGGTCTGTGCTGGTCCAGACGACAGAGGTCAGTGCCGGCATTTCATCTTCTACGTAGGGGTAGAGGACTTCGTCCGTGAGTTTCGTGTACAGCGTATCCAGACAGCAATAATGATATCGGGGGCTTACATCGAATTCTGTTGGTATCGGCAATTCATGCACTGGTGCCGGCTCGTCCCAAAGACAGGGCCCCCTATATGCTGAGGCAGATTCTTCCAACAGCAGCTCGCACTCATCATCCTCACTATGCCAGTACGGGCGATAGTCGAATCCGCCCGTGTATGGGGCATGACGCGGTTCATCTACGAAGTGAGATTCCGAATGCACCACTTCTTCTTTCAACGTCTCATCAATCTCAATCAGCGATGGGTTCATGCCACCTCCTTCAGGTAGGTGCCTACCTTCCGTGGGCTAGTCTTGGCGTGAGCACGGTGACGCAGTGCCTTCATGAGCACAGCTACATCGATCCGCTTCACAAGCCGGAGCCTTCCGATGGACAGGGCGACGTATTCAGTGGGAATGTCGGACTCTCCACCGCTCATCTTGACAAGGTCGGCGGCGGGGATATGTGTATCCACCAGGTCTTTAACGACCGTGCCGTCGATATGGAGGCCGCCGTGGTTCCCTCTGCGACACGTCGCATCCTGCATCTTCATGAAGTCGCGGAATGTTCTGACCTTTGGCTGGGTTGACCATGTCCTTGCCAGGAGTTCAAGGGCTTCAGCTTCCGGGATCCAGTCTCTCTCTCTGTCGACACCAAGATCGGCCTCCAACGGCGTGCGCATCGCCTCTACCTGCTGCCGCACGGGACCGAGCACGCTTTCATCAATTCCAAGTGCTTCCAAGGCTTCGATATGGTTTTGGCATTGGCGCACCGGGTCCGTGCTCAGCCTCCTCCGGTATGCCTCTTCGCTTGCCGATGCCCGCAATGGGTTCTGCACCACGTAGTGCTGGTGGACGATATCGAAACTGGTACGCATGCGCTCAGCCAGTTCGGCTGTCGTGAGTTGAAGTCCGAGAGGTGCAGCGTTTATTGTCGCGAATGTTCGTCGCAGGTCGTGACAGCCTGGGCGTTTCCCGCTGTGGTAACAACGGAGCTGTAGACGATCACCTTCCCGAATAGCGGCTCGATAGATTCCCTCCGGAGTCGCATCATTCCCTCGGCCGTCTACAAGCAGGCTGGTTCCACCAGTGCCTCGGACTTCACGGAGATACAGCGACAGCAACTCTTGAGTCTCGGGATAGAGAATCCCGATATAGGCTGCCGGTTTGCCCGTCATCTTTTGCGCGTCTGAGTCGAGCCGGATTTGATACGATCCGTCGTCCAGTTCTCGCACATCACCAAGCTGAACCGCAGCCAGCTCAGACTTTCGCATGGCCGTATCGACAAGCAACAGCATGACCAGACGGTCCCGCACTCGATCAGCGTTCGATCGGTCCACTGTGCTCAAGCCTCTTAACCGGCCCACTTCGCCGGGCGGCAGAAAGTCCCGCTTTGCATAAGCAGCAAAGATAGACGAATCGATATCGTTCAATGGGTTGTCATGGAGCAGACCCTTCTTTACACACGACCGGTATACAACGCTCGTTGCGTACAGCAGTCGCGTTAAGCGGCGGAACATGCGGTCGGCAGGATCCGGCGGCGGCAACATCTGATCCACATGGCGTGGCTTGACGAGCTCAAGTCCGTTAACGCCCATACGTTCCAACACAGAGAGCGCTGCAGCCAGTGATTTGTCACGGGTAGCCTGCGTCATCAGCTGTTGCCGACCGTTCTTCAACGTTCGCGTACCACTTTCATGGAACCATCGCAGCGCGCGTTGTGTCTGAGGCGTTAGTCCCGCCAGCGTTCTTAGTCGGCCATAACGGTGACTATCAAGCAGGGGCCGCATGACCGGTCCTCGCCGCCTAGCGGCTTGGTTGTGGAGTCGGAAGATGCTTGAGGGCGCCTGCCGACCGAGGGAACGGTACTTGCGCCCAGTCTCACTCCGGAACTGGCCGGTCTGCATTTCGTCTCTGAAGCGACCAAGGACTTCCTCGTTCATGTCGAACTGTTTGTCGAGCCCGTAGCGTGAATCAACCCAGCGCCAAAACACTCGAACACTGACCGGGTGTTTCTTACCCACAGCAACGGCTCGGAGCGCTTCAATATACGCGGCACCAGTTGTGCGGGGCGCAGTGGCCGTTGTCCCGACCAGCTCAACTCCTCGTAAGTTTGTTGTGCTCGTACTTTTCATGCTGCTGCCTCCCTCATCTGTCGGAACTCAGCAGCCGTCGAATCGAGGGCTTTGCTGAGCGTAAGCCGTAGTGCATCAATCACGCTTGCAGCCGTCTCCAGTGTCGACGTCAGCGCTGTTCCGGTTGACGGGCATGGCCAGGCTTCGGGACACAGTTGGACATCGACACCTGCGGGTCCACATGGGGTTCGTTTGTAGTACCCGAGCGACTCCAGAGTCTCCGACCATGCCTTTATCGTGGTTGTCGACACGTTCAATTCCCTTGCCACGTCCGAATATCGAATTCGGCAGCTCATGTTGTTGCCACACCGTATATTCACAAAAGCCAGCAGCGCCGCCGCCGCACCAACCCTCCTTAGCGAAGGCGGATCAGCAAGCACCGACACGGCTCTTCCTTCTGCCAATATTGTTAGGATACCTTGAGGCTGGAGACTCCCCAAATCCCCGCATCCACAGTCCATCTGTTTCTCTTCCATCACATAAAACCTTCATCCTGGAATCTCCTTCGAATGTGTAAGAGTTTGAGTTGTCCCCTGATCCTATATCGGGGTAAGTATGCCGCCCGGCCAAGCCGGGCGGCAGGTTCCTGATCAACCTTGTTTGTCACCAGTAGGTATCGACTTCAATACGACCGGAATATGGAGCTGGCTCAGCCGCCAGTGTAGCTCTCGAACTCTCTCCAGTGGTGGCGCAGGGAGGTCATCCCCGTGATTCTGATAGCCCAACCAGACCATTCGCGGATGAATCTTCTCGACCCACGATGCGAGTATGTCGACGTCGAAACTCATGAGAGGTTCGAGCGTTATCATTTTTACAGGGTGATCGACGGCCAGCAGGTCCTTGAAACGCTTGGACGGTGGTGGTGCCGTCGAAACATCCGCACAAAGATCATCTCGGTTTGTCTCGATCGTAGTTCCGAGGATGACATTGCGCGGCCACTTCTTCACACGCATGAAGGTTGCTGGGGCCTTGGACTGGATTAAAAAAGTCCTGTCGGATTCCTGCCTTATGCGTTTCACGATGCGTTCGAGGTGCTCGTCCGGGCAGAACGAAATATCGCCCATATCACACGTAAAGATGAACTGACAGAACCCGGTCGTTGGCAACGAGTTGTCCAGGCGCTCCGGATGCTCATGCGGCTTGTACTCGTAGCACTGCTGACAATCCTGCTTTCGGCGTTTGGCTTGTTGTTGGAAGGATGGCCCGCAGTACGTGCAGTCGAACCCGCAACCCACAAACGGATTCCAAGAACGCACCGACAGTTTATACATATTCGAATCCTTCACCGTCGGCTTGGGCTTGTCATCGCTACGGCGCTTCTCTTCACGCTTTGCCGCCCGCGTTTTCTTTGATGCTTTGTTAATGCTAGTCATTCCGGACTTAACAGCATTTTGCAGGGCAGTATCTTTGGAATCCAAGATGGACCGCCCTTTCTCGACCTTTGTGGTTGAGATCCCCATCAGCGTGGCCGTCTGAGCTGCCGAACGACCGAGTGCGGCGTGTGACGCTTTTGATTTGGCCTCCGGGCTGCGCCGGTCACCGCCACGACTATGCCGCGAATCCCACTTTTCAAGGAGGTGAATAATCTCTGAGTCAGTCAGGTTGCGTCGGCTGCATTGAGCGCCAATAGCGTACTCCAGGGCCGTATCTTCGTCGGGGAAGGATTTGAGTACAACTGGGACCATCTTGATACCGCTCTCCGCTGCGGCACTCAGGCGGGTATGACCATCCAGTAGGATATTCTCTTCCTGCCAGACCACAAGCGGCTGTGCGAGGTCATAACCGTCGGCTTGCATCCTTTTGGCTATCCCCGATCGGATGCGGGGCGTTATCGGAAACAGGTCCTTGAATGGCTCTCCTGTTCTGATGTCTTCAACCGGCGTGGGCACGATTCCCGATACTCCAGCGGTCTGAGACCCAGTTGGCTCCGGTAGCGGGGATCGCTCCTCGTCAACAGAATCTGGTCCCTGGTCCTCGCTACCCGTATCGCCGCAATCTTCCTGCGTTGAAAACGGAAGGTATCGCTTTCCTTCCGGGTCGACGATGTCGGCAAGTTCACGGGCGGCCGCCTCACCTGAGTCGCCATAATCCCGCAGCAAATGTATTAGCTTGTCAACCTTGCCGGTTTCGCCATTCCGGATACTGGATATGTAGCCCTCGCCGTTGTTCAGCGTTGGCTTGTTCAGCCCGAGCTTGGGCAGCAGCTTCGCTATTCGCGGAACGCAGTTCTCTATGCCCTGTCTCTGCTCCTTACTCAGCCTGAGCGGTTCAGCCGTTTGTATCGTCATTCCAGCATGCACCGGGGCTGCTGGACCTCTCTTTGCGCCCGTCCGGGCGTTGTTGCTTTTCATCAATAATATCCTCAAAACAAAATTCTACAGTCATGCGTAATCCTTGATTGGCCCACGGGTGGGGTTCTTGTTCGTCTTTACTCGCTATCCTTTTGTCATTGGTGTTTGGGGCAGGGGGCTGCCGTAATGACACTGTTGTCCGGTCGGAAGTCGTTAAACCACTCGGGCTCCTGGCCCGGAGGCCAGGTCTTCATCCTGCGCTTCCAATTCCGGTAGTAAGCTCGGTAAGACCTGATGGGGTCGTCCGTATCGCGGCGACCAATGTAGCCTTGGTCAAATGCCAGTCTCGGTGTTGTTGGTCCGGCGTCCGGCAATCCAGGCTCGTGATCTTCCAACCATTCCAGAACCGGCTTGGTCTTGTGCAGCCGCCCGCCGAAACGGCGCTCGAACTCGGAGCAAAGCTCCAGTCCGAGGCGAGTTGTCCACCTATAGTTTGCCAGCGACTCCATGATCCACACCATAGGGCCAAGAGTAGACCCGGCGTTGCGGCAGTGGCGGTATGGCCCGTTCTCATGCTCGACATTGTTGGGACCGTCGTATCCGGTGCGCCAGTGCGCGTTACTCAATAGCTGCGCCGTCTCGACCACCATCTTGGGCACGTGCTGGTTGCAGTGCAGACGAGCGGTGACAGCAGGATCATTGTCCATGTAGAAGATGTTCATCGAGTCTTCCTCGCACGTCTTGACTCCAGCTGTTCCTCCCACCAAGCGAAGGTATGTACATCATCTGGACCTAATCTGTATTTCACCTTTGTATGACCGGGCTCACGCCATTCCCCACTGCAGTCCAACTCCGGAGGGGCTACGACGGTTGTGGCAGTCGTTTCATGAATGCGTCCGGTGCAGCGTATCGCGCAGTATCGCCGTGACGTGTCCGCGGTCGCGAAATACACAAATCCCTTGTTGTTGAAGGCCTCGCAGCCCATAAGAATCAGATCGAATTTCGGCAAGGCTTCGAACGTGCGTAGGTTGAACTCTGTATACCCGTGATACAACAGGGCCGAGGCCTCCACGATCGTACGGTTGTGAAAAACAAAGCCGGATATGGGGTCCATCACGTAGGGCGCGCATCCTGATTCCTCCAGCACGCGTATGAATTTGTCGAGAACGCCGTCCCCAATGACCAGGGCGCTCCCTGCATGGTTGCAGATCTCGGAGCCTTCAAGAACCCGGGCGTAGGCATAGAGTTCTTGATCGTCTACCGTATCGAGAAAGTGAGGGGCGTGAGCCATCGTGTCGAACTCGTTACCGAGCCAATCACGTGAGTATAGGGACTCCTCTTTGCAGGGGATAAAGACGTCATCCTTTGACATAGGGCCCTCCTTTGGAGTTGTTGACATGGCCCAGAGGGATGACTCTGGTTGGCGTTATCACCGTGTCGGGTGTGCGTTGCGGGCAGGGCTTGGCAGCATTGGTGCTAGCAATGCAATCTGAGTACAGCTCCGCCGTAAGGGGGGCGGATGATTCGATAGGGTCCATATTTCTCCTTACACAAGTGCGCTGGGTGCCATGGAGGCTGTGTAAGGCGGAAATGGTCAAGGGCGAAGGATTTCTTGCCCTAGTGTGTGTACAGTTAATCACAGGTGCTGGCAGGAGTCAATCAGCTTGTTGGCTTTTCATGAGGTCGCGCCTGCGGAGCAAACGGTTCGTACTGCCGCTCTCGAAGAAGTCTCCTATCCACCGCATGATGCGGTGCTTGTTGTCTTTCCATCGATGAGCGCCTTCGTACCCGAAGACCCCGGCAACATCGAGCTTCTTGATCTCCGTGCCGGGAGGCACGGAGATTAGCTGCTGTAGGCCCGTCATCTGTTCGTCATCGGCAAACGCAAATGGTTTGTGAGAGACGAGAGCAGCGAGTTCTCTGTCACGGTCGGTGTCCTGCCATTCAGCCTGTGCCGCCGGATCTTCATCGATGACCTTGTAGCAGGCACCCAAACGGGCTCCGGGCATGACTGTCCTCAAGAGTGCGACAATCCAATCTGGATCAGGTACGGCGATCACCGCCTCTGTGGGTAGGTCATTCCTGACCGCGCCGCGCCAGATTGTCTGGTAGGCCTCATCAAGGGAGCGGAGGGCAAAGTACTGCCGCATGGCCGGGATCTGGAAACGCCCACCCGGCCAGTTGGGGTCGCCACTCTCGGTATAGACCAATGGACGATCCGGATATGTGCGGCGAACCTGTAGGGCCGCATGCAACGCGCAATCGTCAATGGTTGTGAACGTGGCCATGCTGGCGACACAAACGAGCGTGCAGTCGCCCGCGATGTTCTCACCCTTGATACGGCCACGCGCAAGATGGGTGATGTCTATACCGGGGCCGTAAAGCTTCTCAAGCTGGGCCCGCACGGTCTCCAGGTGCTCGCCGCTCTTGTTCGTCGCGACCACAATGCGGTTGTGTCGGACTCTGCGGTTCCCAAACATGAGCGCCACGTAGCCTAACCACGTATTCTGCGCGGCCCTCTTTGTGGTCGGGTTCCCTCGCACCACACGGATGGCAACGAGATTGCTGTTTTCCGGGATATCAGGACACGTGTAGACCGCCATCCCATCCGGGTACGCATATGGACAGAGCTGGGCCGATGCATTGAGCATCCAGAGCCGTCGGTACTTCCGCCTGGTGCCGAGATCGAACCTGTTGCGTTTGACGACAAGTCGCAACCCCTCTTTACCCGCGACTTCGTGAAACGCATACGTAGCATCGTTGAGCATGCTCGGATGGAAGAAGGACAGCAGGTCGGACAGTGTGTCGCGTGCGCGTTGAACAACACCCGTCACAGACTTGAATGGGTTGAGCGACTCGATGTTGGCCAGACAGGCACGAAGCTGGTTGTATACATCGGTGATGCCTGCAGTCTGACGTTCGTCTCTGAAGACGTAGTTGCGGCGTGAAAACGTATCAACCTGCGTGCCCAACCCCCATCTGCGATGTTCGATCGTGTGGGACACCGTGCTGTACGGGAACAGCTTGCCCAGGTCAATATCTGGCGAAATGTGGGCCTTCAAGTTCTTCAGGTCTGAAATCTGGACTTCCCAGGTGCTGAACGGGTTGAGACTCTCGTCTACGATGATGTTGGCATCCTCCAGCAACTCCCGACCGTCTTCAAGAGCTCGCATAAGCCCGCTGTGCGTCATGCACAGGATCGCCCTGTCTTCCTGCACCTGCCGGTTGAAGAAGGCGCAATCGACACGTCTATTGCATGCGTGACAGACGGACCGGGAATCTCTGGGCTGACAGTCGCGCCACGTGCGCTTGTGTCCGCACAGGGATTGGCATTGAGCTTCGTTGAACCCGTGAACCCGGCCCACGGGCGTCTCCGTCAAGCTCTGTATAGCGTCCGCTGCGCGGTACAATGCGTCAACCGTCTCCGTTACATAGATGTACCGGTCGGTCGGGCCGGCGTGCAAAGCGATATGGCAGAACGCCCAGGTGGATTTCCCGGCCCCGCACGGCGATTCCAGAACTCCTGAGCGGTAGGTCTTGAACATATGGTTGTGAAACCGTGCTGCGGTACGGACACGGGGTGACAGGGCGAAGCCATTGATTTCGGCATAGCGATCAAGCTTGCGTTCAAACGTAGGTTCCAGTTCATCACAGGAATCGATATCAATCGTGACCGGCACATTGTACGTCTTGAGGCGCGGCGCCATAGTCGTGCCGTACACGTATTTTCCGTCCCGTATCTTTGCCAGACACTTCTCAGCCTCTGCGAACACACGGGAACCGTACTTATCGACAAAGTCCGGGCCGCGCTGAATCGCTTGTACGATTGTACGGTCGCTGTACCCCATGCGGACCATGCGGCCGACGATCCTGAACATCGTGGTGCTGCGCTCCTGATGCCGGGCTTCGATGTCCTGTCTCAAGTTATCGGGCAGGTCTGGGTAAGGTGTATCGGTCAGATCATTGTCTTCCCACACGCCGGTACGTGCCTCCTCCTGCGCCTGTGCGACGTGCTCGTCGATTCCGTACTGTGCGACCTGGTCTGCAAGCTGGGCGAAGCTGTACATGCGTTCATCACACCACAGCAGCTCCCCACGTATCGGCGCGGCTGATGGGTCCATCCAACGTTTGTCGTTCAAGGTCAACGGTACTCGGAACGCATGTTCGGGTGTGAACGTCGCGTCGGCCATCGCCATCCGACTGAGCTTCGAACTGACCGACGTATATCGTTGCAGACTCCCGGGCCGGCCGAATAGGTAGGGTTGGTCCAAGACAAAGCAGGCTTGTATGCCGTGGCCGGTGTGCCAGGCGCATGTGGGGCGGCCCGGCATGCTCAGCAGATAGCTTTGTGCGTCCTCCAGCGTCTTGAAAGGCTGCGGCTTCTTATGTCCGGCCGTACCGTAATCGACGTCGATAAACAGGGCGCGTGTTTGAACGCAATTCTGCGCCCTATATCGCCGGTGCCCGTCGTGGGCAGAGGCCCGGAAGTAGATGTTGGGCGTCTCGAAGTGCGAGTTCAGTATATCGAACACCGCGTCGTTCCGAAAAGCGTGCGAGGTGTCGCGCCAGCCCGGCAGTTCTCCAGACTTCGCGGGATCCAGCAACTGACAGATCACCACCCGGTCCTCGGGGGCGAAAAGCATGTTGAAGAACCTGGGGATAAAATCCTCAAATTTGGGTTGGGTTGGCATATTCATCGTACTTTGGTCGTGTTTCCGAAAAAGGGGGGGCACTACTATAGAGACCTCCTATTACACTAGTGACCCCCTTTTACCCATGTGAGTTCCCTCCTCACGTAGGCGCGCCGGACCAACAGTTACTCCCTGCCCATATCTGTATCCGTTGATTCATTGCGCCATGCAGCGATGGTCGGGCAGTCTCCTGAAACGTAGCCGCAGAACTGGCCTCCATCCGATCCGCGCAAACCGCATGCATCGCAGACAGCCCAGTGTCCACAGACGTTCTGTCCGGCCTCAAAGACCGTGCCACATTCGAAGCACCAGCGTTGTCCGCAGTCCAGGCACATGCCAACCGTGGCATCATCCAGACCCATCACACCTTCACAGTCCCGTACGCTGGCGCTCCCGCATTTCGGGCACTTGCCCATCATCACGGCAGCCACGAAGTCCTCGGCCGTATCGTACTTTTGCACCATCTCGGCCATGGCTTGCCTGAGTTCTGTCGGCATCGTGGATTGTATCTGGCGAATGGCCTCAACGCGCTCCGGTGAGATCGAAGCCCCCACCTTGGCCTCGCAGTACATGCAGGCCGTTGCATGATCAGGTATCTCGTTCAAACAGTTTCGACATTGCATTGCTGGACTCCCGCTTCCGAGCCATCTGTGCGCGTGGGCTGGGTGCGTAAGTATCGGTTATAGCTCACCTCGGACCATCCCAGGGGCGCCAGCATCTCACGC
>JADHWE010000016.1 GCA_016783675.1 Kiritimatiellia bacterium | reverse complement strand
TATGCTTCGGCTTCTTCCTGCTCATAGCTCCTCCTCTCACGGATCCACCTCAAGAATCCTTGAAGTGCCCGCTTCTACGGTTGAGCTATGTCGACCAATTATGCTTCACTTTCCTCCTAAATCCGCGCGCGCAGAGCAGGGATCCATTGATGACGTGCGGGTCTACGACTCGGTAATGACGCCGGCGGAAATTATCGAGGAGACCTTCCCTGATGGGCTGATCGGTCACTGGACCTTCGACGAGAGCGCAGGGACGACTGCGGCGGATTCCTCGTCACACGCCAACACCGCTACCCAGGCGGGTACGGTCGGCTCGTGGGTCAGTGGCAAGTATGACAACGCCTATCGACTCGGGGGCCTTTCCAGCCGCTTTGAACTGGCCTATTCCGGCCACCTGCAAGTGACTGGCGCCGTAACCGTGGCGGCTTGGGTGAAGCCATTGACGGCCTCAAGCTATGGCCTCATCGCCGGTATAGATACTACGGGCGGCACCGCCAACGACATGTACTCGCTCAAGACCGATGGCGGCGACAAACCGCGATGGGCGGTGGTGTCGGGTGGAGGGGGAGACAGCGTAGAGTTCGATGCCACCGATACACTGGCGAACTTCAGCGCCGCCAGAGCCGACGGATGGGTCCATCTGGCCGGTGTCTTCGATCCCGGCGTGGGTGCTTACCTATACGTGAACGGCGTGCTTAACGCGTCGGATGTCACCTCGGTGCCGACATCAATTCAGCTCAAAGCAACCGACTTCCAAATGGGTCACAACGCGGCCGACAGCGGAAGTTATCCTCTAAACGCAGCCGTCGATGACGTGCGGATCTACAATCGGGCCCTGAGCGCAAAGGAAGTCTATGACGTAGCCTTTGTCTCAGGCACGGTCATCATGATCCTCTGATTTGGAGGCGGCTGCGACTGGACATCTGCAGGTCACAACACAAGCGCCCTGTTCGATTCACTCCGAATGAAGAGATTTACCATTCCAGGAATTGTGGCCTTGGCACTGATGGCCCAGGGCTTAACCGCCTCCGCCGGCGAGACCTTTTCAATAGCGGCCGTTGCCGATCCGCAGTATGCCGACGTGCCTGTCGGTTGGCGTGGTGGTGGGCGGGAGCCTGAGGAGGGGGTCAATCGACTGAGCTACGCGGTATCGCAGTACAACCAGCGCGCCCTGGATTGGGGCGTCATCGTGGGGGATATCATTGATTTTGATGATATTGACTATGGCAATCCCCCTCCCGGAACCCCATCAGCGACCGGAACGCAGGATTGGAGCAATGCCGATGCGATTCTTGGGGCCTGGGACCAGCTCAACATCCTGAAGTACATGGTGCTGGGAAACCATGAGTTCTACGTGCCCAACAAGGACGTCGACGGACTGAGTAAACCCTATAGCGTCTATCGCAAGTTCGGATTCGACCAGAAGGCTTACTACAGCTTCCGCCACAAAGACTTCCGGTTCATCGTGCTGGACGGAGACTTCTGTTACCTGAATTTTGACCCCGACCTTCCTGAATACCAGCAGGCCCTTGATTACTACAACGCCCTGTCCGGCCCGCAGAAGACCTGGTGGAATGCCGCCATTTCAGTCGACCAGAGAATCTGGCTCATGAATGCTCTGGACGAGTCCTCGGTCCTGGACGAACCGGTTGTCATCATGTGCCATTATCCGATTCACAACCCCATTGGGCACCACTCGCTGCTCAATAGCACTGAAATGCTGGACATCGTTAACGGGTACTCGAATGTGGTCATGTGGCTGAACGGACACAACCACAGTGGCGACTACGCCCTTGAGGGGCGGCGTCATCATGTGAACCTCAAGGGCATGCAGAACGAGGCGGAGAACTGGTACGAGATCGAGTTCTCCCCGGATCGGGTCCTTGTCTATAAGGCCGAGGAAACGAACACGCCCGTCCATGATCTCGATATTTCAAGGCCTCCCCTGACCGTCGATCCTCCCTACGGCTTTGTCGCGACCAATGCTGCCGGCGTTGCCTCATTGAGCTGGAATGCGGAACCGGCTGGAGTCACCGCGGTTGTGATCGAAGCTCGGCGTGTACCTACGGCCGAGCCCTGGCAGGTGATCACCACCCTTGCGCTCCCCACAGGCGGGAGCTATGGCCATACGCCCACTCATCCCGCCGCGGAATACAAGTACCGCATCCGTTTCGAAGCCGGTGCGGCGCTGTCCCGGTATTCCGAGGTGCTCTCCCCCGGCGAGGCCGCTGAGACCCCGAACCCGGAGCCCTACGCTGGACTGATCGGGTGGTGGCAGTTCGATGACGGCACCGCTACGAATGCCGTGGATTCGTCGGGCAACGGCTATGACCTCGACCGAGTTAGTGCTGCCGGGAGCTGGATCACCGGCAAGGCCGACGGCGCCTACAATCAACCCCGCTTCACGGCGAACGCTGCGGAGTCGGACATTCTGAACCTGGCCGGGGAAAGCAGCGTGAGCCTCTCGGTGTGGGTACCCGGTTACATCTAGCGGTTTACTTGGCATCAATCATCTCCTTGAAATCTAATCGCTTCTCACGCAATACCTCAGCCTGCTCGGAGGCCCGACCGGGCAGGTTGAGAAGGTCGAGATAGCACTGGACATCCGAGACAACGTATCCGAGATCAGTTTCCTGCCCAAACTGGAAGACGCCCTCATCCTGGGGCACAAGCACAAGTACGTTTCCTTTTCCTTCGACCTCATGAAGAGACCTGAGATTCAGGCTGAAAACGGGACGATCGACGTACGCCACAATCGAATCCGGCGACCCGTACGATGCGCGAAGATATGCCGCGCTCCAAGCGGTCAATGCACATCGGATGTCGTGGCGTCGCATCTCCTGCTGGAACTTTCGAAGGCCCTGTCCGTATTCGCCCATACTGATGGCGAACCGAGACCGGTTGTGCCGGTCAAACCTGTATCGGGCCGCCCAGTCATCCAGTAGACGGTCAGGGTCAACAACCCGGAGGCGACCGTTGTCGCGTCGCACATAATCAGCATCAAGCATCTTCTTGACCACGGAGCTCACGTATCCTCGGCTTATATCGGCTTCACCCACGAGTGCCGACTGCGACCATGGATCTGGATATCGGGCCAACATGGCCCGAACGATCCGTGACGCCTTCGCGGAGAAGATGGAGCCCGGTCCGCTGCTTGACTTGCGTCTGGACTTGGCCGGTACAAAGCGATGATACAGAAATCGAGTGAAGCGAATGTAGCCATTGCCGCCTTCGGTCAGCACACAAAGTCCCGACTCAATGCATTGGTCAAGGGTTGATCGCGTTAGATCGCGAACCAGAACGACGAGTACCTTCTGATTGGTTCCGTCTTCACGCTGAAGCCGTTGCGAATTCCTCTCTACGATCTGCTTGACTTGGTAAGGGTGTAGCGAGTCCCTCACTTCAAGATAGAGGGTGACCCCCTCGCACGGAACTTCAAAGACTCCATCTGATTCACCAGAACGCGGGGAACGCAAATGGTGCCCGTGAAAGCCAGACCGGTCGAGCATATCGCCCAGTCGCTTGATGCCCGATTCTAAGATAGTCTCTTCGTATCTCTGCATGGCAGACCTCCCCTTGCTCGCCCACAAGTTCTCTATATGGGTCGATTTTGTCAAGAGAAAACATACCCACATAGAGAACGCGACAGTGCGTTATGGCCGTGCAAGACGAGGATCTTGGGTTATGCGGCCCACCGTGTCTTCTATACTCAACACACACGGCAGTCCAGCCCCTGCGGGAATCCCACGGACATGTGGACTGGGCGTGCCGGCTGTTTCGGTAGACTGCGGCGCGCAGCCTACTCTACAGGCTCCAGCTCCGGTTACGGATCCGGTAGTGAGCTGAAATCATGATCTAACCCGCAATCAGGGGATCAAGTTCATCTTGATCCACACGTCCGGGGGAAAGGTCTCCGGTAGACTCCCGGTAGACTGCGGCGCAAACTTGTTGCATTTCGCTGCATGATTGGCGTCTTTCGGTATGCCGCAAGTGATTGATATAACGGGTAGTTGCACGACTCTGCACGGTAGAGCAGGATTGGGTTTACCGAATCATAATCCACGTGTCCGGGGTTCGAGTCCCTGTGCCGCCACCACCTTACCTGTTTAATACCAACGACTTACACAAGGTAGTTTTCTGCCCAGATTTCCTGTGCGGAAGATATTGCGGAAGCGGGAGTTCCGCGAGGGAGAGCGGAGCCTCATCTAGTGGGCTGTTTTCAGGCTGATGTTGGCAGGAACTTGGGCCGGGTGGAGACGGTGATGGCCTCGTGCAACTCCCATAGCGTCCAGTCGGCCCGGATACGGATTCGCCGCCATATGTCGGGCGCACCTACAATGGCGACGTGGAACACATAGCCTGCAACAGCCTTCTTCTTCACGTCACCCTCGGCAGCTCGTCGGCTGCTTGAAGAACGGCACGCAGACTGTCGCAGCACCGACTGATCTGGTCGCGAACGGCCGAATCCCCCAGGATGTCGTCGAACCGGCGGAGGTTGCCGTCTCGACCGACGGTGCATGGCATTGAGTAGAAGAGCTTGTCTTCGCCGGAGTCCGGATCGAGCACGGACACCGTCAGGGCACTGCGCTTGTTCAGCCCTATGGCCTCAATGACCTCGACGGCGCCCTCCACAATCGGATGAAGGGACGAACGTTCTCCTGTCTTCACCCGCTCAGCCCCGTTGGCGACCTCTCGTCTGGCGCACTCAACGATGCCTTCCAGTACTTCGCCCGGAGTGTTGTCGCCGGCGGCAACTTCCCCATTCACGATGGGCACAAACTGCGGGTCATGTGTCCCCACTGCGTAGGCCCGCACATCTCTTGGCGCTCGGCGGGGTGACAGATAGCTGGCAAGGCTGCTGCGTAACCGGGCTGTTTCGACAACCGTCCCCAGCCCAAGCACTTTGTCGGCTGCCACGCCGCCCTCCACATGAACCAGGCGCGCAACGAGATCCACGGGGTTGGTGATCACGAGAATGATTCCCTTAAACCCAGCTTGCAACGCAGGCAATACCGATTCCCGAAGCATACCAGCGTTCACCGGGTACTTCTGGTCCCGCGTCTCGCCCTCCTTTACCGATGCCCCGAGCGTCAAGACCAAGAGATCAAGCGTTGGCATTTCCCGGGCCGCATGCGCCTGTTCACAGGCGCGCACGGTGTGGCAGGTTGGCGCGAACGATAGTCCGTGAGTGAGGTCAATGACCTGCTTCTCGATCTTCTGGATCGTCCGGTTGATCCAGACGAGCTCCGACACGACCGGCAACGTCGTCAGTCGATACGCCAGCCCTGCGCCAATGCTTCCTGCTCCCCATACGCCGACTTTCATAGCGACCAAACGTCCTCTACCGAATCTACGACTGTCAGGGATTCCTTAATACCCAACAGGTCTGCCGTTTGACTGACGATGTCATTTACACCGGCCACGGCGAAGGTCGTGCCAGCCTTCTCTGCCTTTATTGCTAGCCGTGCAATCCATCTGAGCCAGTCAGACGCGATCATCTTGGTCTCAGACATATCGCAAGCCACGGCGGCGTGTTGCTCAACAACGCTGTTGAGTTCATCCTCATGCTCAGCAAGCCGCTGATGGTCACAGATTGGGGCAAAACGTATGACCGCCCGCTCCGCTGTCCTCTCGTCGACTTCGTAAGGAGTACTGTCATCAAAGGGCATATTCACCTCCACTAGTCTTTGATATCAATTTCCTCGCAACGAGGGCAACGACGGTGCCGCCAGTGTGGCTCCGACGTACGGAGAAGTCGTCGGCTCCCGCCTTCATGATCGAAAAACCGCTCTTCGGCTTGCTCGTCACAGCCGTCGTCACCTTGTCCGTCCCTTCGTCCAGAATTTCCACTCGGTAGCTCTTCTCTTCTTCGCGGAATCTCACGCGCAGTACACCGGACTGACCGCCGTAAGCGTGACGCCGCACGTTTGACATTCCTTCGACAAGGGCCTGCAGCAGACGAGACCGACGCTCCTCGCTCAGATGCTCCGTTGACGCCTCAATCATGTTTATCGCCCAGTGCCGTTCGCTGTGGCTGTCGACGTCAAACGGCATGTTTATGTCCCATCCATTCCACTGAAGCACCGCAAGCAACTCATCATCGACAACTGCGGAGTCCGTCGAGAGGTAGGACTCAAGCGGCAGGTCTCGTTCGCCGCCCGACTGCCACTTCCGCACCTTGCGAAGCCCGTCTTGCTCATTGCGGTTCCCCAGCCGTCCCAGCATGCCATCAGTCGCGATGACCAGACGCCATGGCGCTGACACATCCCGTCTGACGGGCTGAAGCTGCTCTTGGTCGCTGACCGGCAACGAGGGACCGGTGCCCGTGCTGTCAAGCGTCGCCGTGGGGGTCTCCGTCATAAGTAGCGGTGGAGGGAAGCCACACGTGATCGCCTCATACGTTACCGTGTGGGGCCGGCTACGGTGACGTGATATGATCGCGAAGAAACCCGTGGCATCGATACCTGTTTGCCGTAGCTCCCTCGACATCTCGATCACAAGGTTCTCAAGTCGAGGTGGGGCGCTCTGCCCGTGCATCCATCCGCGTAGCCACCCATGGAGATAGAGCCCCGACGGCATGGCGCTGGCCCCGTGCCCGGCAATATCGACTGCCGCGACCAGTACGGCGTCGCCAGCAAGGGGTTGCATGTATAGGAAGTCACCCGTGTAGTCCGGACGCTGCCAGCGGCTCACGTTGATCGGGAGCTTGGGAGGCAGCGTGAGCCGGTCGAACTCCGGTAGTACGAAATGCACCGCTTGGGTCGTCGCGGCGGGGCGGTCTTCCTCTTGAATGAGGACGCGCTCGACCTCCACCATGATCAGGGGCGCATCACGGGTGCCCTTCTCGATCATGGAGATCGTGGACTGACCGCAACCGACCCGTTTCGCCAAGTCCGCCTGCGTCCATCCCCGTGCACGTCGTGTTTCCCGTATCTCGTCCGGTGTCATGATGGGGATATCCTGTGATATCCCTGACAGGGCGTCAAGGGGCAATATACCCCTCTTTGGATATCCTGTGATATCCGTACCCCGTCATTCTTACCCCAATCGTCTCCATGGCGACCGGTACACCTATTAGGCTTATCTGGAATGGTCATTTCTATGAACCCAGATTCCAAAGCTGGTCGCAGATATCGATCCCTAAAATTCGCCTGCGCCTTCAGCCCGAGCGCGCTCTGGAGCTCTTTGCGCCCGAGAGGCATGCTCTGTATCGGCGTTGGGGTCGGTCTTTGAAATAAGCTTTAGGCCTTCGGTCATGGATGAATCACAGTTGCCAGGCGCGCTTCCAATTGGCCGACCCGGCGGCGGAGCTGCCGGTTGCCCTTCAGTTCTTCTGCCAGCCGTTCCTGTTGCTTGCTCACGGTGGCGCTGCTGCTGACCCCTAGTACATCGGCTGTTTCCCGCTGCGTCAGTCCCGCATACTTGCAGAGCATTCGGGCGGCGACTGCCCGCAATACGCAGTTGCGCCGACGCACCCGGAATTCTGCAGGCTCAACCTCCATGACCACTCCCGTCATGACCAACACGGCCTCCGGGTCCAGTCGTTCATAGACATGCCGAAGGCTCACGTCTTCCCGCCTCTTGCAGCTACCCATCCGCTCAATCATGCGGGCGCGGATATCATCCACAAAGGCATCTCCGCCTATCGCAAGACGCGGTCCTTCCAATAGAGAGAGCAATTCCTCATCTTCTTCTGACAGGCTCTTCTCCACGAACTGCCGATACTGCTGGCGCTGCTCCTTCCCTGTGCTCCCGCACTGTGCCAGCACCGGCCCCGCCTCCAGCCAGTCCGGCGTCTTGGCCCGGCCGATATATGCCCTGTAGCTACTCCAACGGAAGTCGTGCAAATGACGGAGTTGTTCGGAGACCGGCAACGCCTTGACCTTCCTGATGTGTACGGGATTGAGATGGATATAGCGGGAGAGTGATAGCAGGTAGTTGTCGCCTTCCACAGGCTTCGCACCATAGCGGCCCTGGAACAGGTGGCCATGCCGGCGATACCGCCCATTGTAGAAGCCAGTATAGGCCGTATTGAGACTGTGCATGAATCGCCCGAGGTTGGCCTGCGGGGTCTCGACCAGGGCATGGTAGTGTGTCCGCATTTCACAGTGGGCATAGAGGCGGATGTTGTAGGTATCGATCCGGTCGATCAGTCGCTCCATGAAGGCCTGGTGATCCCGTTCATCGCGGAAGAGCCACTGCGATGGACTCCCTCCCTCTACCCCCCGCCCCGTGCGCTCCCCAATAATGCGTGCGGTAACATGGTAAAGTGCGCCGGCAAATTCCACTCGCGGTCGTCGTGCCATGGCCAAACACTACCAATCGACATTAATCCCGTAAAGCTTATTTCAAAGACCGACCCCAATGCCCAATGCCGAGACCGACGTATTTGAATGGAAATAATAGTTTGAATTATGCCAGGAAGTCCGCATAATACAAATGATACTTTCTGTTAAATAGGACTGTTATGCTTCGGATCTATGAGAACTTGCAGAGTCTTGGTTCCAGGCTTCGGGCTGAGCGCTTGAGGCGGAACGATACGCAGACAATGTTCGCGGCCAGACTCGGTATTAGTGTGCCAACCCTTCGTAAAATGGAGTCTGGCGATCCTGGCGTATCAGTCGGCTACTGGGTGGCCGCCTTGAATGTTCTCGATCGTGCAGGGGATTTGGATGCTATCCTGGCCGCGCCAGAGGACCTGTTTGCCAAGTACGATCAGGTGAAACAATCACTTCCCCGTCGAGCATCGAGGAGGTCTCGATGATCCATCGGATCGGGGTGTGGGAAAGATCAAGCGGTGATCATCGGTTAGTTGGCGAGATGATCTGCGAGATCGCCGAGAACGGTCGAACCAGAACGGCGTTCAGATATGAACATGACTATCTTAAAAGAAACGATGCTTTCGCGCTTGATCCCGTCTCTCTCCCCTTGACGTCTGATTCGTTTTTAACCGAGCGCCCTGATATGTTCGGTGTGTTTGAAGACAGCCTCCCTGATGACTGGGGGCGTAATCTTCTCGTTCGCAAGCATCAGATCCCAAGGCACGAGCAGAACCTGCCGAATCTGCTTCTTGCCCTTGGCAGCACAGGCTTGGGGGCATTGTCATTCACTGATCATGCAAAGCCACAACAGCCGCCTTCCGACATCTCAACGCTGCACCTCTCAACGCTTGTCGAAACGGCTGAACAATACGAGCGTGGTGAGATTCGAGACTCGGACATATCCCTTCTTTTGAGTGCCGGGAGTTCACCCGGCGGTGCCCGCCCCAAGGCCGTGGTGTTCGATGAAGATCGTACTATTCACTACCTGGCCAAGTTCCCGAGCACGAGAGATCAGGTGGATGTGGTGAAAATCGAGGCAGCCACCATGAATCTGGCGGTGAAGGCGGGCCTGGTCGTTCCCGATACCCAGCTTGTTCAGTGTTCTGGTAAATCCGTGCTCCTGGTCCAGAGGTTTGATGTCATTCCTTCCGGGCGCCGCCATATGGTCAGTTTTCAGACCCTCTTGAAGGCGCATGGATACTATCAACACCGATACCCCGACCTACTGGCCGTTGTTCGAAAGTACAGTCAAGATCCACTCGATGATTCGGAACGGCTTTACCGCCAGATGGTTTTCAACGCTGTGATGGGCAATACGGATGACCACCTGAAGAACTTTTGGATGGTTTATGATGGCGAACATGGCTGGCGGCTTTCGCCCGCTTTCGATCTGATACCAGACGTGGGGCGGAGGGGTGAACATGTTCTGTTCTTTGACCATGGTGCGTATTATCCAGGCAGAAGCAGTCTTGAATATCTCGGGAAACGTTGGGGCGTTCGCAACGCTGCTGGCATCGTGGACCAGGTGTTCGATGCCGTGGCGGGGTGGAGGGAAGCATTCAAAAGCCTTGGCGTTTTGGACAAAGACATTCTCCGCTTCAGGGGAATAGATTCGCATTTGCAGAAATAGTAGCTTCAGGCTGAGATATTGTCTGCCGCGATGCATCTCGAAGTTCTATCGCTGACGTTCATTGTTTATGCTTGTTCATAATTCCTGAACAAGGCAGAACGCTGAACATGATGGACAGGTGGATGCACAGACCGCAATCCTCCAAAATCCACTTCCTGTGGCGTTTCCGTGACACCAAAGGTTGCCAAAGCTGCGCTAAGCTGCGTGATTGTGCCCTGATTGGATATACACAAACGATTGATATAGCGTTATTTGTTAAAGAAGTCGGCGTTTCTGAAAAGTGCCCGGTTTGGAATCATAATCCACGTGTCCGGGGTTCGAGTCCCTGTGCCGCCACTCTTTAAGCCGTTGATAATCAAAAGATTACAACGGCTATATTTTTTGCCCTCATTTTCCTCGTGGGAGTTTCTGTGGGAGCCAGAGTGCCCGGTGAGCAGTGGCCTGACAACGACGCAGCCTCACTCTTGCCTCAGCGCGCCTTGGCCGTTACAGCTGAAAGATGCGGCGCATGCCTGCAGCCGCTTCGTTGAAATCGGGCATGCTCACTCTACCGACGGCCGCCTGGATGGCAGGCTGATCGCCCTCCGGAATGGTGTCCAGAAAACGACGGAGATCGGCGGCCAGTTGACCGGGTAGATCGAATCGGTCGGCGGCAGCGAGCGTGACGTAGAGCCGGAACACGTCATTGCGGTGCTTTTTGATGTCTGATCCCTTGACGTCCGGGGCGCCTTCCTCTCTACGTCCGACGAGGTCCAGATAGGCCCTGGCCTTGAGCGGCATGAGGCATTGGGCCGGGATCGTCGGGACGCCGTCGATCTCTGTCCGGGTTGCCATGACGAACTGGTAGTAAACGTCGTCCAACAGGATCGCTGAGAGACTGGAGATGTCTTCATCAGCCGGGATCGGCGTCAAGTGCGTGCCTTCGGGTAGCTCCAGCACGTTCCTGCTAAGCAGCTCAATCATGAAGGGGTAGGCCTCGTCTGACGTCCCGGTGAACCTGTAGAACTCCGGTCGTTGCTCGCCTTGCAGCAGGCTTGCGTACTTTGCCGCTCTCACGAATTCCCAGAAGCGCGCAACAAAGCCCGGGCTCAGGGCTTCAATAACCAGCACGATGTCGAGATCTTTTGTGGCACGGAAAGGCAGTCCGGCTGCTCCCATCCACAGGTCGCACGCCGTGCCCCCAACAAGTACGTAGCTGTCCACGTAGTCCCGGAAGTGGCTTCGGAACGTTTCCAATCCTCTTACCATGGCATCCCCTTCAAGACCTCATCGAGTGCGATCTGCACACGCTCATCGTGACTTTCACGGAGCGAAATCACAAGCGAGAGCCTGTCCACGCGCTCACCTTCGACAGACAGTGGCACGGGGTCATATCGCCACCTCTCAACAACATTACTCTCCTCTGTTGCCGCAGGCAACTCCTCCACTATACCCGCTCTCAGCAGTTCACGGAACCTGGGCGAGTGGACCGCGTACACGTCTTCGGGGGGATCCGCCAGCATGGTCATCTCGGCCAGCGCGGAGAACCCCGCTCGCAATAGCTGTGACTCTCCTGCACGTCCCTGCAGCGCAACATGGTGCACGTCCCTGACGGGTGACACCAGTCGCTGCTCTATCCTCTCCCACAAATCTCGCCGGTCTTCCGGGAAGACGAGCAACAGCGCCCGCATCTCGCCGACCTCATCACAAAGCTCGTGCTGTGCAAGTTCGGCCCGCACACGGGTCATCGTGCTCGGTGAGCAGCCCAGCGTGGCGGCCCACTGATTCAGCGACCATCTGTTAGCATCCGGGTGTTGCAGGTAGTAGAGAAGCACAGACTGAGCAGGTCCCGAGAGATTATCAGTGTTCCCATAAGCGACTGCCACCGCCCTTCCGCCGCTTTCGCGCAAGTCGACCAAGGCCATCGGGAGGAACGTCTGCTTGCCTGGAACAATGAACGGAACGCCCTTTTCGACAAACCGCTTCCGGTCGAACGACGGCATTTCCGGAAAGACAAAGGCCACGTCGCTTCCCAGGCTCTGCCTGGCGATCTGAATGTGCTTCGCGGCCTGGGCCGGGGTCGGCCTGTCCGAAGTACGCGCAAGGAGAAGGATGTGAACCTGCCCGAAGATCGTAGCCGCATAGACGTCATACGCCTGGCCAAGAAACACGGGGAGCTTACGACTTGCATCAGGATGGTGCTGTAGAGGCATCCGGCCAGCGCCAACCTGCTCTAGATATTCACGCAACTTCTCGTGGAGCTTCATTGCGTACCACCTTTCATGTATCTACCACACGCCCGCACGCTACCGCAAAGAGTGGTATTGTGCAACCGAAATTGTAGTATGTCTCCGATTGGCGAGCCGTGTCTTCTACATTCAACACACATGGCAAGCCCGGTGCATCCAGGAAGCCCTCGGACATGTGGACTGACTGCGCTGGCGGTTTCGGTCGACTGCGGCGCTCAGCCTATAGCTCCGGTGGACCTTCGGTAGACTCTGAACTCATGAATGGGCCTTAGATCAGAAGGGGCAAGCTCATCCTAGTCCATGCGTCCGGGGCAAAGGCCACCGGTAGACTTCCGGTAGACTGCGGCGCAAAGATGCTGCATTTTGGTGCATGATTGGCGTCTTTTGATATTGCGTAAGTGATTAATATGACTGGTAGTTGCACGGCTCTGCACGGTAGAGCAGGATTGGGTTTCGGGTGGCCTAGACCTCAGTGTGACCGCAGGGACTAGGCGAGATGCCGAGAAGCGTGAAGATACTGAAAGGCATCGAGGCCCTGCCCGTGGGGGAGAACGTTGAACATCGAACATTGAACATCGACTTTTGAATGGGGCGATAGCCAAGGTCAGCCCCAGCCGACTTTGGCCACAGGACACACCACGGCCCGTTCATTATTTATGCTTGTTCATAATTCCTGAACGAAGCAGAAGAATGAACATGATGAACAGCGCCGCATTTCAGAGCCATTTCTGACTAGAACGCCTATGTCCCGTAATATATGCGAGGAATAATCCTTGTATTTCGGAATATATGCGAGGAATATATAGCCATGAAACGATATTTATGGGATGAATTGACTGCATGGAAAGCTCTTCCTAAGCGAAAGCCGATGCTGATTCAGGGCGCGCGTCAGGTTGGAAAGACGTGGATTCTCAAGCGTTTTGGGGAGTCACGGTTCAAGAACTGCATCCTGCTTGATTTCGCAGAGAACAAGACACTGAACGGTTTCTTTCAGCCCGATTTGAGGCCGAAGCGCATACTGACCGACTTGGGACTCTATCTTGATGCAGATATCACGCTGGAAGACACTCTGCTAATCTTCGATGAAATCCAGCTATGCCCGGAAGCTCTGACCTCACTGAAGTACTTCTGTGAGAAGTATCCTGAGGCATACATATGTGCGTCAGGGTCGCTTCTTGGTATCGGCCTGTCGGAGCAGAATTTCCCGGTGGGTAAGGTGCAGCGGGAGTGGTTACATCCGATGTCATTCTTCGAATTTGTGGACGCTCTTGGTATGGAGCCATTCAGGAGGGCGCTGCAATCCACTGGTCGAGACAAGACACCGTTGTCACAGCCCATCCACGAAAAGGCGTTCGGACTGTTCAAGGAGTATCTAGTCTGCGGAGGACTGCCTGAAGTGGTAGAGACCTATGTCGGGTTGCGCGACACACGAGTGGCTGCATTTCAGGCGGCGCGGTCTCTGCAAAACGAGTTGGTAGAATCCTATATGGATGACATTGCCAAGCATTCGGGAAAGCTCAAAGCAATGCGTATTGCCGGTGTCTTTAACAACATACCCGAACAGTTGGCCCGAGAGACCACCGGCATCCGGAAGTTCATCTTCAAAGATGTGCTTCCCGGTAAATCAAGCTACGACGAACTGGAGGCCCCCATCGAATGGCTCTCCCAAGCTGGGCTGATTCACCGTGTGCCGATCTGTCGGACTATCCATCAGCCATTGGCAGCGTACACGACAAAGAACGCCTTTATGCTCTACTTGTTTGATGTCGGCATACTGGGTGCCATGTTGGATCTCGATTCATCGGTGCTCTACCAGTACGACTTTGGTCAGTTCAAGGGCTTCTTGGCCGAGAACGCCGTGCTCAACGAGATGAAATGCGGCGGGATCAAACCGGTCTACACTTGGCGGGAAGGTAGATCAGAAATTGAGTTCATCACATCGAAAGAAGGCAAGACTATCCCCGTTGAAGTAAAGGCTGGTCTCAACACCAAAGCCAAGAGCATGGGGGTGTTCCGCCAGAAGTACTCGCCTGATCTAGCCGTTCTTCTGTCCGCGCAAGGAGCGAATCAGCAGGACAACGGACTGCTCCATGCGCCGCTCTATCTTGCTTCATGTCTATAAGCGGGTGCACAGACCGCCCCCCACGATCTACTGTGGCACCATCACGCACCCGTTCCCGAACCACGGCGTGTCACGGAACATCAGTCCAATGACAGACGGTAGCCTGCGCCGTAGACCGACGTGAGATAACGGGGCTGTCCCGGCTCGGGCTCGATCTTCTGACGCAGCTTGACGATGTAATTATCCACCGTTCGCATGGTGGGAAAGGCGTGACGCCCCCATACCTGGTTGAGAATGTCTTCTCGACTGAACACCTTGCCTGGAGCTGATGCCAGCAATCGAAGGATGCTGCCTTCATATCGCCCCATGCCATGTTCCGCTCCATCGCGCTCGATTGTCAAACAGGCCAGATCAACATGTGCGCTACCAATGACGAATTCCTTTAAATCACTCCCGGCGCAACTTCTACGCAAGACGGCATCTACTCTCGCCAGAAGCTCCCTGAGGCTAAAGGGCTTTGTCACATAATCATCCCCGCCTAACCCCAGTCCGCGCAGCTTATCGGCTTCGGCTGAGCGTGCCGTCAGGAATATCACGGGCGTTTGCACGCCCTCCTTCCGTATTGTTGCCAGCACATCAAAACCATCTACATCCGGCATCATGACATCCAGAATCACCAGATCAAACACATCGCCCTTCAGGCAATCGAGAGCATCCTGCCCGCTGTACGCACAGGTCGTGCTGTGACCCTCGTAGTCAAAATTGTCGCGCAAGGAGTCCGCCATGCTTCGTTCGTCATCGACCACGAGTATCTTCATGCCGCGTCCCAGTCCTTATCATTGAACACCACTTCAAACACCGAACCGGCCGGTTGGTTGTCCAACACGCATATCCTGCCGCCCAAGCGATCAACAAGCTTCTTCGTCACCGTCAGACCAATCCCGCTACCTCGTTGTGAGCGCACACGGGCATCATCCACGCGGACGAACTCGCGGAACACCTGCTTCTTATCGTGATCGGAGATCCCCAGCCCGTTGTCCTTCACCGAGAACACCACGTGGTCGTCCATGCGGCGCAGCACAATCTTGATTACTCTGGCTGCCCCGGAATACTTGATCGCATTGTCGATAAGGTTAAACGCTATCTGCGAAAAGGCCAATGGATCGGTCTTCAGATAGATACACTCGGCAATGTCCTGGTGCAACTCGAACTTCTCCTTTTCCAAGCGAAACTGGAAGGTATCCGCGACCTTCCTGACCAAGTCCGAGATATTTGTTCGTTCTGCATGCAGCCGGTGTCGCCCCCGCGCCATACGAGAGAAGTCCAGTACGTTATTGACGATTCCCGTCAGCCGCTCTGACTCCAGCAGTATTGTGCGGTAGTAGTCCTGCAGCTTTTCCCCGCTTACGCGCCCCATGTAAAGTGTTTCGGCGTGGAGCCTGATCAGGGACAGAGGTGTTCGGAGTTCATGTGATACGGTTGACACGAATCCAGTCTTGAGCTGCGCCAGCTCCCTTTCGCGCCGCGTTGCGAGGAGGATGCCAATGCCCAAACAAGCGGTAAGGATGGCCATGACCCCCAATGTAAGGTTGCCAAGACGGTATTGCCGCATGATCTCGTGCCGCCGTCCGTCTGCGGCAGATGCCGGCACCCAGGCGATTGTAGCCGGAAACGATTCCATGGGACGAGATACGGCGACCCCACTCTCAGGAAGTGATCCTGTCGACAGGCGGACCGGATCCCGAATGGTCTCGGGTTGGAGGTGTTGGGGGCGAAACACGCCACAACGCCCCCGGCCATCGACGCTCACGATCCGGCCGTCACCCAGAAGAGCTCTGAAAGGGAGCGGGCGACCGAATGCCAATCCTTCAATCTCCCCCGCCAATGCCCACAGGGCATTACTCCGGCTGGCGATGCGGTCAAATTTCGGAACCTGTTCACGCAGACGCTGTTCAAAGAAAGTCTGTTGGGCGATAGTCAGATGCGCCCCCTGCTTCTCAGCCAACAGATGCAACAGGCGGTAGAAAACAGGGAGGGGCAGCTCAGGCGATACTTCAATGAGGTTTATGTGCGCACAAACCTTGACGTACAACTCCTCCGGCGAGGTGGCGAAGATCTGGCTCGCGGTGCGAAACAGGTCTCCCGCATCAGCAGCCGCACCGGCCCGCATGCGCTCGATGCCACGCTCGTAGGCTACATGGGCCTCCGCAAATGGAATCTCATCCAGGGGGTCGACCCACCCCGGCGACAGCACCGCCGGCAATACACGCGTTTCCGTCACCAGGAACAGGTCAAGGCGTGTCGATTCGCGGACCAAGACAGCCGAGTCGTCAAACAGGGCAAATGTTCTTGCTTCCCTGTCGGCAATCTCCTGCTGCAAAGCCGTGACGTTGTCATCCAGCACTTGCTGAAGATCGGCCTGGACTGACCGTAAGGCCGTCTCGCAACGCGTATGATTCAGTGTGAAGCCCAGGTAGAACAGAACTGCCAGGACAGCCGCAAGAAGCATGTAGAACAGCGCTTGCAGCCACTTCTTCATCTAGTCCTCTCGTCCCTGTGCTCACGCGCGGGACGCCCTACTTCGTCTTGAACACCAGCAGGTAGGGCACCGCGGGACTGCCCGATGCATCCTTGAAGTTCGTGAACTTCTGCGAGTTCAGCCAGAGCACGTATGTCTTGTTGGGCTTGAGCTTTACGGGGAGCACGCATGTACGTCCATCGAGAAGGTACTTCGGTTGTCCCGCGAGCTCAGGAAACGAGTCCTTCGAGATCTGCGTGAACGACCAACTCTTGTTCATCATCGTCTTGCTGAATGTCACCTTGATCTGCCGTGTTGCGGCAGGCACCGTGGCGTCCCCACAAACGGGTACCGTCTTGATTACCGATGGCGGCATCGCCTCAATGCTGATTTCCTGTGCGCTGGCGGGAGTCAAGCAAGCCACCACGACCGCAATGCCCGCTACCGTTCTGATTCCTGTCATCATCAATCTACCCTCCGTCATCATGCGCCCCTTTCTGTTATGCGCCATCACTTCCTGCTCTGTCACCAGCCATACCGTGAAGCCTAGCGCATCACGGCACGCACATTGTCACCACAATGTGAATCAGTCGGTTATCCGAGGAACACGACAAACGGTCGACCTGTTACTTTCACAATTCACTCCTCTTTTCTAGCTGAGATTCTCTTTTTCCGAACCTTCTATAGACCGCGATGCACCACACAGCGGTTGCTATCAAGTACGCAACCATACTGTACCAAACATGGGGTAGCGAGGTCGCCTTGCCAAGGTGGACCTGGAACGACTGATGGAAGATATCGAGCAAGAGCACCATGGTGAGAGACCCGAGCCAGAGAAGTCGCGGCAGCATGTAGTCCAATGTTTGCCGGCGACGCTCCGGTGCGAGCCAATACTCCTTGTTGGGGAGATTGATCGCCGAATTGGGTATCTTTGGCATGGCGAGACCCAAGCCGAGAAACGTTGCGGCCATTACAGCCACCGTGACAAGGTAGACGACAAGGAAGTGCTCCTTACTGCCCCATGCATCCGGCTGTCCGGATGCCCCGAAATGGTGTGCGACCTCTGCCGGTAGACGCGGGTAGTAATAGAGCCCGTGCGCCAGACAGGCGACACAGAGAAGTAAGAACAGTGCAATTGGGAACGTTCGACTATTCATAGTGCTGCACCGCTTTCCTTCCTTCGCTTATACGTACTCCTGTGCTTTCTACTCGTAGAGTTTGTAAATCAGTCTGGTCTCTGTTTCCGACAGTGCGCGGTCGAAGACCATGAGCTCGTCCACTTGTCCTTGGCTACACTCCCAATGGCGATCATGCCTTGCTTTGCCGAGGGTATAGGGCCCGGTCACTTCGCGAATCGCCCTGCTCGATATCTTTCCCACCAGGGAACCGTTCTTGTATACATGCACCTTTTCATTGTCACGAAATGCATCGGCACTGATGAAGGACCAGTGAGACCATTCTTCCGGATCGGTCGTCACGCCAATATGGTAGGGACGATTATCAACGCCTTGCTCGTTGCGCGTGTATGCGTCAGCGCTGCCCGTGCCAACACCGATATTGTGTCGATTCCGGTTTCCTGACCCATCCCATTGTCCAAGAATATGAAACCTGTTGGCGTCCATGCCCTTTAGCCAGACACACACAGTCCTTTCACAGTTCGTGAGACCCAGTGCTGCGTACTCAATGTAATCATCCACACCGTCGAACTGATAAGCGCCCCCACGCTTCCCCCTCGGCGTCCATTTGGCGCCATGCACCGTTCCGTGATGCTGCTTCCCGCTTCCATCCGTCACAGTAGGCCCTTGCTCGTCGAAAGAGCAACTGAGGACCACATGCTCGTTGAGTGAAGTCGGGAATTCTGTATGACCCGACCTGACCGTGAGATCTTCTACCCGGATGCCCGTCATGGTGCCAAAGCCAACAAAACCTCCTTTGTACTGCTCCAGTGGACAATCGATATGCGGCTGGTTGTCAACCCATACTCTCAGCCGGCCATCATTTACCCTCAGCTTTACGTGATACCGCGCCTCATCAATGTTCTTCAGGCCCCTCATGATATGAGTGACTCTGCCGTTGTTGAAGTAGTCAACACGGGAATCACCCCCCTCCCACGGGACCAAGACCTGGTAGAAAAAGCCATGCTTCCTTGTGGTTTTGAGAGAAGGAGCGCCGATGTTAATACGGAAATCGCTCCTTGCTGCCTTTACGGCGTTGAAACTCATTTCGAAGTCCTCGTATGGTGTGGTCAACCATATGCAGTTCTCTGCGCCTGTTGCTTCGATAATTGCATCGCCTATATCAAACTCGCCTTCAGAAATGCGCCAGCGCGTTGGTTGACGTTCTGCCATCCAGGGATGTGTCCCTTTGAGCGGTCCACTGTACACGGTCCATGTTCCGTTTGTGATTGCGTTTCCGTCTTGCGACATCGTGGCATCAATCCGGCAGGGGATGTCGGGAATGGGTACGTCAAGGCGGACCGTGACGCCGGTGATGGATCCAGCGATCTCTACCGGTGTCGGGACGTGAGGACTGTGCCAGACACCACGCAAGGTGTTGCCCTGCTGTGTCAGCTCCATGGTGTCGGCGGTCTGGGGCTGATTGTGGTAGTAGATCTTCCATGAACCCGTTGCGTCCGCCGATGGTGTCACGGAGAGCTGGGTCTCGTGTTGGCGGCCCTGTGCTTCGCGCAATGCCACGAGCCTGACGCGGCAGGCCTTGATCTGCTCAGTGCTTGCGGCGGGGTCGCTGATCAGGGCCTCGTAGATGGCTGCCGCCTTCTCCGTCTCGCCCCTTCCGTGTTCAAGGAAATAGGCATGTTCATATCGCTGTGCAACGCTCCCTGCGGCGCGGTCGACTTCAGTGCGTTTCTTGTAGTATCGCTGTTTGGAAATGACCGGATCCGGACGTAAGTCGGTATAGGCGCGCTTCCCCGCCCATTGCAGTACGCGGTGAAACAGCTCCCAGTTCCGCTTGCTGAGTGCATCGTCGTTGAAGCTCATCCCGGATCCGAAGTGTGCGATCAGGCCGGACCCGTAGCTGCCGATCCGGAGTGCAGGCGACTGAATCTGGGTGTGACGCAGCAGGATCTGAGGGGTGAATTTCCGTGACCGAAACATGTAGCTACCCGTGTTGAACGCATCCCCTGGCGATACGATGGGTAGTGACCAATCCAGCCCGGCGGTCAGGGCATTGCTGACACATAGCTGGAACGTCTCTCCCGGCACCGAGCTCCAGCCCCATTGCAGATTGTCCATATCCTGCAAGGCGGCGAGTTGTGGTTTGTCCCGGCAGGTCACCATGCCAGGCCCGCACACGGAAACGATCCCGCCGCCGCTCCACACGTACTCCTCCAGCGCATCAATCGTCTCGGCCCGCATGTTGTGCAAACCATACAGCAGCAGAACATCCGCCATCGCCAGATCCGACGTACATGCGGCATTCAACACCGGCTCCTTGACCTTGAATTCCTCTCGCAGGCGGGGCAGCGGCGTGTTGGTGAGCTGCGTAATGGGATGTAGATACAGCAAGGGCTTTACCTCATGATTCACCAACACCCGCAAACTCTCTCGCTGGCCTCCCCATCCATATGCATCGCCGCCACCGATGCATGGTCCCTTTGAGGTGTAGAGGCTACCGACAACACCCACAACAAATGCATCGTCCTTCTCAAGTCCTTGGTCCTCCGCGACGCTGATGCTCGAGAAGTCAACATCCTCCACCGCTGGTGGCACATACTTGCGTCCAAGCGCCTCCAGTGCCGCTTTCCGTATCGGGTGAACGTTATCGAGATAGTCATAGACAGCATTCGTGGACTGGGCTTCCAGCGCCGCTGTAATGCGTTCGGTCTTGAGGGACATGGTTCTGGAAACGCGAATGCCTCTCAGGGGCACCATCTTGCTGCGATGCTCAATCATCCTGGCGACGAACTCGGCAGCCATATCGTGAACAGCCGGGCTGTCAGGATTGCCCCGCACCATGCCCGACAAACGCCCGGACAGTGCTACGAGATCCTTCTCCCAGAGCGTATTCCAATGCGCGTCCAACTTCTCAAGAAAGAGCCCGATGTCCTGATAGGCCATGCTCAAGTTGCGGATGACGCACAGCACGGCAAACCGGTTCGGCCCGCCCAACAGAGTGGCGGCCGCACGGCGCGCCTGCGGTCGATCGTCACGCATCAGGGATCGAACCAGTCGGGAGGTATCTTCCGAGGCAAGCTTCCCGCGGCGCTGCAACAGCAGTCGTGTCATACGAATGATATCGGGGCTTGTCAGCTCAAGCGCATCCAGTCGCGTTTGCTCCGCAGGACGCAACACCACATCCTCAGGCAGGGGATTGCGGTTTTCTATAGTGGTCACCTCTTGCCCGGTGCCACTCGCAGCCGCGGAGAGGAGAAAGCACGTCGCCATCAAACGTAGTGCCGTATTGCGCATCATTGTACCTCCGCTGAAGTCTCTACCCGGCGTCTGCCCTCATAGCTATGCCCCGTGTGGTCCGCCCATTTCTGCCACAGCCTGGACAGTGGCGTTTCCTTGTCCTTATAGCCGCCATCGGAGCGAATCACGCCACGCGCGGTGGTTGCATACATGGGGGGATGCTGGGGACGTTGCACGATTGGTGGATCAAGATTCTCGGTATCTGCGTCGTTTTGCCAGAAACGATTCTCTTTAAACACGCTTCTGTGCGGGTTGCCATTGAGGAAGCCCACAATGCCACGCTGGTTCCCGAGAAATGTATTGCCTTGTACCACCAGGCGACACGTATCTCTAAGGTCCAGGCCGGCATAGGTGCAATCCGCCAACAGATTGCTCTCAATCATGACATTCGCGCTGGCAAATGCGCTGATGCCTGACGCATTCGCGGCGATCACGTTGTCGACGATTGTGCCGTGTGCTGTTCGATTACCGAGGTACACCCCGCGGTTCTTGTTTTTGACCACCAGGTTCTCGCGCATATTCAATGTGGCGCCCGTGCAGCGCACCCCGTGGAAACGCGAGCCACAGACGACCGTCCGGACGACCTCAACCGAGGAATCCGTGCCGGCAGTAATGCCGCAATGTCCCGGATTCAACACCACGCAGTCCCTAACCGTCCCCTTGCATCCCCGTGCAAACTGAATCGTGTACTCGTACCCGCTAAACACCGAATCGCGCAGCAAGATATCAGAGAAGCCCGTGCCGACGACGCCCACGGGCGAGCGCTGGAAGCCGCCGGCCGCCTCGATCCGGCACCCGTTCACGACCGCCTTGCCATCGCGGACGTAGAGAGCACAGGACGGAATATCACGACGCTCGCTGGTCTCCCTCTGACTTCTCAAAGTGACCCGCTCAAGAGTCAGGTCACCCTTGTGCCTTACCGATATCAGTGGCATATCTGATGTCACTTGCATGACCGTGCCGGTCAGACTCTCGCCGGTCAGCCGGATCGCCTTATCAATGGTGATGCACTCCTGATACTGTCCATCCGGCAGATGAATGGTGGAGCCTGCTGCGCAGACATCAATCACATCCTGGAGTCCCACACCGCATTCCTTCAGCAGTCTCCCGGAATAGGTCCGCATCTCCGCCGCCTGCTCGTCTCCCGCCCCCAACGCGAGCAGACGCAGCATGCTCTGTTTGACCACCTCCACATTGTTGCTCAAGGCCTGCGCACCCGCGATCTGTGCATAGATCGCCCTGGCCTGGTCGGGCCTCCCTTTGCCCGTCTCAAGGAACCGTGCCTTCTCGAACAGCACAGAAAGATCTTCAGCAGCTCTGACGTGCAGAGATACCCCCAACAAGAAAACCAGCAGTACAGCGTTCTTCAATTGTTCCTCCAAACTTAGGTTGCAGCAACCTACACCATCCCATACACCGAATTGTCACCACAACATGAAATCCGGCCGGTACGGCCACGGTAGAATGGTTCCAGATTCTTGGCCGTTCTGCGGACGGATTCAGGCGGGGATTTCCGGCGGCCGTAGGCGATCTGTGGCAGTCAGGAGGGTCCTAGGCACCTGTCGAGCAACGGACTGCATGGCGCTGACCGTGAGGCTGTGGCCTTGGTGAAATCGGTTTCGCCGTAGCGCTGTTTGAAGGACAGCAGGCGACGGCCCAGGTATAGCGAGTCCCAGCCGACGAATGGCCTTGGCGTCATGCTCAAGACCCTGTCAGGCGGATGAGCAATTGATGGAACCGAGCATACGCTCGTACTCATCGCGGGCCGTATCTTCTCACGTCGTTCGCGGTATGGAGGTCGTTCCACCCCGCATGGCCTCTGCCGCATTCTTCAGCGCCACAGCGACAGGGCAGTTGACCCGTGCAAAACACTTGGCCGCAGAACCGTATGCTCCTTCCGACACGGCTACCAAGCCTTGTCGGATCCGCCCTTCATCGGTCTCGTACTTGCCCGCACGTATGAAGCGTTCCTTGGGATCCAGGTCGGCAACCTTGAATTTCCTGATGATGGTTCTGCCGGTGTCGGAGCGGTAATCGCCCATCACTTCGTCGCCAAGCACTCTGCGGATGTGGAGTCGCTGCAGGCCGGTTCTGAAAAGGATGGCGACGCGCCGCCCCATGTCCCGTTTGAAGGTGGAGAGAATGGCTTCGTCGGGATCGGCGGTGGCTGCAATGCGATCCTGTATAGCGGTCCACTCGCTGCCCAGGGCGTCCAGTCGTCCTTCGATTCTGGCTTCTCGAACACGCGCCACCGCTTCGGTTCTTCGCCCATTGACCTGGTCGTCAGCGAGTGCTTCGAGTAGCCCGTTCAGTTCGGACTGCGCCTCGCTTTTGCGTTCGGCTTGGAGTTGTGCTTCAGCGTCTTGGGTCTCCCTTGCCCGTCGAGTCAGCTCCACGACATAGTCGGAGCGCAGCGGCTCAAGCGCCCTGGCCATTTCGCCATCGTAGTCTCGCAGGGCGTCCAGGCTTTCATCCAGCTTACCGTTGGCAAAAAGCGCATCTACCCGGCTGCGTAAGGCATTCCATGCTGAGTCGCGGGCACGTTCGCAGCGGCTCCTGATACGCTTGAGAGCTTGCTCGGCTTCGCCGGCCAGTTCGGTTCCGTCCAGGGATGCTTCCAGGGCGGTCAGCGTCTGTTTCGTGGTTTCGTACTCGTCCGGGTGGGTGCGGGCATAAGCGATGGCGTCTTCAAGCTGCTGTGCGAGAGATCCGATACGTGTTTGTGAGGCAACAGCCGCTGCAGTTCTCTGCTGTTTGAGTCTTCCGATGAGCGCGAATGCCTCGTCCCCAAATAGCACGGCCAGCCCCAGGCATACGATAAGAGCACCGAAACCCACGGCGATACGCATTAGCTTCTTCCGCTTCCCGTGGGCGGCCGGTGTTGTACGGTGTAGATGCAGGTGGTCGTCTCCCGCGGAGGCGACGGGACGCTTTCGGGGAGGGGGCTTAGGCTTCTTCACTTGAACCTTGGGGTGCGGATGAGCTCCGTCAGGCGGTGCGACTGATGGCTTGGCCGAAGGCGTGGCCGACAGCCCGGCGGGTGGTGTCGGACTGAGCACGGGAGCGCCGTGCTTCTTGGTAGCTGTTTTGAGTCCGCTTTGCTGCTGGCGGGCGCCAATCAACGTGTCTTTACCGTGTGAAACGGGGGCCTTGATGGGCTGTCCATCTGCAACGCAGGTGATGTCGCTGATAAGGGCTTGCCATGACTGGTGGCGGGCTTCCGGCTTGCGCGCAAGCGTCACACAGAGAAGGTCGACGCAGTGGGCGCTGAGTGTGGGTGAAGCGATACGCGGATCGGGCAGACTGCCGGTCACCATATGCTGAAGGGACTGGACAATGGTCTTGCCGTCAAAAGGAATATTGCCTGTGAGCATGAAGTAGAGCGTAGCGCCCAAAGAGAAAATGTCTGAACGCAGATCAGTGGACGCAAGCCCTTCAATCTGCTCCGGGCTCATGTAGTTTGGCGTCCCCATGATGGTTTCGGCCATTGTCCCGCCCAGGGACGATGCAAAGCTCTTGGCAATACCCATATCCACCAGGTAGGGCTCATTGCCGCGATCCATCAGGATGTTGTCCGGCTTCACATCCCGATGCACAAGTTGGTGTTGATCCCATCCATAGGAAAGGGCCCTGGCAAGTTTGCCAGCCGTGCGCAGCGCATCGGTTTCGGAAAGCGGACCCCGAGCGGTGACAAGCGTGGCAAGGGAATCTCCGTCGACATACTGCATGGCCAGGTAATGAATGCCTTCATCGGTTCCTGCATCATATGCAGAGACGATATTGGGGTGGTGCATGCGGGCGGAAGTGCGCACCTCGACCAGGAATCGTTCCAAGAGGGCTTCGTCAATGCAGAACTGCGGTGGCAGCACTTTGAGTGCGGCGGGACGGTCGACCGAGAGCTGGTGGGCCAAGAAGACTTTTCCCATCCGCCCGGAGTTGATGAGGTGCTTGATCTCAAAGCCGCCAATCGTGATACCGGGTCCGAGATGTCCCGCGGGTACATCAACAAGCGTCTGGCATCGCGGGCACTGGACGGCAGTTGCCGACAGTCCACACTCCAGTTCCAGCCGCGTATTGCAGCCGGCACACGTCACCCATCTAATCACAGCAAGTCTCCCCGGCAGCCCGACTTTCGCAATGGCCGCGCTGAGTCTCGTTGAATCATAGAAGAGGCAATAGAGGTCGTCAAGAAGGAGATGAGCAAGCCGCGCTGTCGCTCCAAGAGCAAGGTCTCAGGCCGGAATGTCCTGGGTACTGGAGGCGAAGAAGCCGTAGCCGGCGCGGATGCTTTCGTTCCCAAGGATGAGCCGCTGTCCCGGACGTACGGCGTTCTGCTGACGGCATTGCGGATCAACGCCTAGCGCCGCAGGGGGCGGTAGCGCACGCGGTGCGGCTGGGCTTTGTCGCCCAGGGTCTTCTGGCGCCACTCATGGTAGGCTTGGTAGTTGCCCTCAAACCAGACTACCTCGCTCTCTCCCTCGAACGATAGAATGTGTGTGGCGATCCGATCGAGAAACCAACGGTCATGGCTGATCACCACCGCACAGCCACCGAAGTTGATCAGACCATCTTCCAGCGAACGCAGCGTCGCCACATCCAGATCGTTGGATGGCTCGTCCAAGAGCAGCAGGTTGCCGCCGCTCTTGAGCAACTTTGCCAGGTGCACGCGGTTGCGCTCTCCACCGGAGAGAACGCCCACCTTCTGCTGCTGGTCTGTGCCCTTCAGATTGAAACGCGAACAGTAGGCGCGGCTACTCATCTGGCGCCCACCCACCTCGATCATTTCCATGCCGCCACTGATCTCCTCGAAGACGGTCTTCGTCGGATCCAGATCATCCCGGAGCTGATCGACATAGGCGATGTCCACGCTGTCACCGATCTGCAGCGCCCCTGATGTCGGGTCTTCCTGGCCCGTGATCATCTTGAAGAGTGTCGTCTTGCCGGCGCCGTTGCCGCCGATCACGCCCACAATCCCACCGGGAGGGAGACTGAAGTTGACGTCTTCCATGAGCACCCGGTCGCCATAGACCTTGGTCAAGCCGTCGGCCCTGACCACAAGATCGCCCAGGCGTCGGCCGTGTGGAATCTGGATGATCAGCCTATCTTCGCCGGTGTCAAACTCTTGCGAGGCCAGCTCGTCGTAGCGTTTCAGTCGCGCCTTGTTCTTGGTCAATCGACTCGAGGCATTCATGCGCACCCACTCAAGCTCGCGCTCCAGCAACTTGCGCCGCGAGGCGTTCTGTTTGGAGTGCTGTGCCGCAATGATCTGCTTCTGCTCCAGCCAGGCCTCGTAGTTGCCTTTGTAGGGATAGGCCCGCCCACCATCCAGTTCCAGAATCCATTCGGTCACATTGGAGAGGAAGTAGCGATCATGCGTAACGACGATCAGCGTACCGGCGTAGCGCTTGAGGTGCTCCTCGATCCAGGCGACCGACTCCGTATCGAGGTGGTTGGTCGGTTCATCCAACAGCAGGACATCGGGGTTCTGCAGGAGCAGCCGGCAGAGCGCCACGCGGCGCTTCTCGCCGCCGGAGAGGATACTGATCGATGCATCACCCTCGGGCAGGCGCAACGCATCCATCGCCATTTCAACATGGTGATCCAGCTCCCACAATTCCTGAGTATCGATCTCGTTCTGCAGCGCGTCGTACTCGTTGTTGAGCTTCGTGGTCTCTTCGGCGCTGAGGTCTTCACCCATCAGGCCGCAGAGCTCATCATAACGATCGAGCTTGGCTTGGGAGGCGGCGACGCCTTCAGCCACGATCTCCTGCACCGTTTTGGAGTCATCAAGAGGGGGCTCCTGCTCCAGGTAGCCAATGGTGCGGTTCGGCGCAATCTGGGCGCGGCCGATGAAGTCCCTATCGATCCCCGCCATAATGCGCAGCAGGCTGGTCTTGCCCGACCCGTTGGCCCCGATCACCCCGATCCGCGCACCGAAGAAGAACGCCAAGTTGATGCCATCCAGAATGGTCTTGGTGTTGTGCTGCTTGGTGACGTCCTCCAGGACATAGGCGTACTCACCGGCCATGATGCTGACCTCCTTTAAAAGCTGGGCAGGGGCTATACCTGCCACGGCTCCGCGAAACGGAGGGGCTCACATTGAACCCGTGAAGCCCGCTACGGTCCGTGTAGTTGTGCATCGCTCACTCTTCTGTTCAGATCTCGGCAGATAGAGTCGCACAGTTCCTTTTCGCACGCATTAACCAATTCACGGCGACGGTGGGGTCGGTCCCACACCGCCCTCAACATCGCCATCTGACCGGCGCATGGGGACCGGCGCATGGGCGCATGGGGACATGGGCGCATGGGGACAGGCCACCAGAACGCGGTTTCACCCCCGAAACCGTCCAAGCCGTCCTCGACGCCGGCGGCACCTTACCGAAGGGACAGGCCCTGCGGTGTAGGGTCAGGTATTTCAGTGACGGAGTGATCTTGGGTAGCCGCAGTTTCGTGGATGAAGCCTTCCAGAGACACAGAAACTACTTCAGTCCCAAGCGAACCAACGGTGCAAGGCCCATGAAGCACGCTGATTGGGACGGATTGTGCACCGCTCGCCGTCTAAGGATGAGCGTACTCCAGATCCCTCTCCCCGTATAGGCCGGGGAACGCTCGAAACTCAGGCTCTCCTGGACACATAGCGATCAGGAGCCAGCCGAGGTCTACCCACAACCGGCGAATAATCCCAGAAACACCGCCGCTCTCGGCCATTCTGGCAGGGATCATCGCCAGATTAGCCCTACACCATGTCCGAGGGGCAAGAACCAAGCGCCACCTTCACAACGGGTCTGTCCCCTCTCTCCTGGAGCTACAGAGGGCAAGCCAGGGGTTCAGTTCCAGGCGCTGTACTGCGGCATGCGCTCGGTTACTTTCTTGATGTAGTTGCGCGTTTCCTCGTACGGGAGGTCATTGCGCAGACGTGTGTATACCTCGTCCGGGCTCATGTCGTTGATAACCGGCGCCGCCTGGTTGACGGAGCGTGTGTTGGTGAAGGCGCGCGCCACATTACCGGCGCCGGTGTTGTAGGCGGCAATAGCGCAGAACATGCGGCTGAGCGGATGGGTTATCTTCTTGAGGTAGCGATTGGAGAGGATGTGCATGAATGCGCACCCCAGTTCGACGTTGTTGCTCGGGTTATAGAGGAAGGAAGCCGGGACGAGCTTGTCCTGCTTATGGACATAACGATAGGCATCGCGCGCGCCTGAACGAGGAACGAGCTGCATCAGGCCGTAGGCCGGCGCACCGGAGCGGGCGCGGGGATTAAACGACGATTCCGTCTCCATCAGAGCGTATATCAAGGAGGGGAGGACTCCATATTTGCCCGCGAACTTCTCCACCAGCGGACGAAAACGCTGCGCTCGAACCCGTATGTGCTCAGGGATCAGCGACAGCTTGACTCCTGCCACGCGACGGGTGCGTCCATCACTGCCCTTCACGTCGCGCACCTCAACGCCCTGCGCCACCGCCTCGCGTGCATAGTCGGCGGCATTGTTGGGCGTCACCGCGCCACCATCACGCATCTGGAGCTGCCCACTGAGCAGTGGATTCTTTGATGGTTTCCAGCCCGACGCAGGCTTCGCCGGCGCAGCCCCGGGTATAGCGAGGACTTGGCCCACGCGCAGCCATCCCTCGGGATCGATGCCGTTTGCGCGCGCCAGGTCATTCCGGCTCACACCAAGCTTGCGCGCAAGCCCCCACAAAGTGTCGCCGCTTCTCACCGTGTAGCTAGCCCCTCCTTGGGCAGAAGATCGGGTGCCGCTCGACTTCTTGCCTCCAAAAAGTCGACGCCGGAACATCTGGATGGGCCCCTCCGTTCCACTGAGCGCCAACCGCTCCACCGCCCCGGCCAGCTCGGCCTCGATCGCCGCCTCGTCGCTGTCCGCATCCACCACAACCTGCACCCGCACACCGCCGCCGTCGAAATCAACACCGCTGCGTTCCTCGAGATCCTCGCTGTATTGAACCCATACTTTGGATTCCGGAACCCAGACGTCATCCTTGCCCCACACACGCCCGGCCTCCTTCACAAATGCCTCGAAGGCTTTCTGCTCCTGTTCAACGAATTCCTGGTACTGCCTGGTTACCGTTTCGCTGTACTCGATGAATGCCGCCCGATCCTCCGCCAACCATTCCTCGAATGACTGCGTCTGGGCTGATGCCGTCGTGGGTAGTGTGAGCAGGAGGATTAGGCGTCCGATTCCACCTGCCATTGCAATACACGTGCGCATGGTGACCTCCCCGGTTAGATACGCTCTCTTGAGCCTGATCATGGCATAGGCGAGGCCATCTGGCAAACGGGGACTTGCATTTGCTGCTCGCCACATGCCGCATGCTTGACCATTCCGCGAGGGCCTTCTACCATCCTGCCCATGATTGCGATTATTGACTACCGGGCCGGCAACCTGACCAGTGTACGGCTGGCATGTGAATCGCTTGGGCTGGATGCGCAGATCACGTCCGATCCGGCAGCGATACGCAGGGCCGAGCGCGTCATCTTCCCCGGTGTCGGCGCGGCCGGCGCCGCCATGGGTCATCTAAACGAGCTGGGGCTGGTCAACACGCTGCGCATGGTGGTAGATAGCGGCCTGCCGTTCCTGGGCATCTGCCTGGGCACCCAGATCATCCTGGGACACTCTGAAGAGGACGGCGGCGTCGATACGATCGGCCTGCTTGACGGCAATGTGCGGCTCTTCCGGCCCGGCGACCCACTGGTCAAAGTTCCGCAGATCGGCTGGAACTCGGTGAAGCAGAAGCGGTCCCACCCCATCTTTGAGGGCATCGAAGACGAGAGTGAGTTCTACTTCGTGCACAGCTATCACCCGGCACCCACGGATCCAGACTGCGTGCTGGGTGAGACCGACTACGCCGGCGTCACGTTCGCATCGGTCATGGGCAAAGGCAACCTCGTCGCCACCCAATTCCACCCCGAGAAATCCGGCCGCATCGGCCTGCGCCTCCTGAACAACTTCGCAAACTGGAACGGGATACCGGAGGTCGGAGGTCGGAGGTCAGAAGTCGGAGGTCAGGAATGTTGACGAAGCGCATTATCCCCTGCCTGGACATCCACGATAAGAAGGTGACCAAGGGCGTTAAGTTCAAGAATAACGTCGTCCTGGGTGATCCGGTTGAGATGGCGGCCCGTTATTACGAGGAGGGCTGCGATGAGTTGGTTTTCTATGATATCACGGCGTCGGCCGAGCGGCGGCCGATCGATATCGAAATGGTGGCCGAGGTAGCACACGCCATTCGCATTCCCTTTGCGGTGGGCGGGGGCATTTCCACGCTGGATGATATGTCCCGCGTGCTGCTGGCAGGCGCGGAGAAAGTGTCGGTCAATTCACTGGCAGTGAAAAACCCGGACATCATCGCCCAGGGCGCGCGCGCGTTCGGATCACAGTGTATCGTGCTGGGCATGGATCCGCTGGCCGTGGATAATCTGGAGCGGTGTCCGAGCGGCTACGAAATCACCACCCGCGGCTTCCGCGAACGCAGCGGCATGGATGCGCTGGAGTGGGCACGCCGTGCGGTGGACCTGGGCGTGGGTGAGATTGTCGTCAATTCCGTCGACGCTGACGGCACCCGGGCCGGGTTCGAGATTCAACTAACAAAGCTGATTGCCGAGAACGTCCCGGTCCCGGTTGTCGCCTCAGGCGGTGCGGGCAACGCACAACACCTCACTGATGTCTTCGAACAAGCCCACGCCGATGCCGCCATCATTGCCGGCATGATCCATACGGGCGACACCACCATCCCGGCCATCAAAGCCGAGCTGGTCGCCGCCGGCATCCCCATCCGCCAGCACTGGTAGGGGGAAGGCTGTAGGCTATAGGCTGTAGACTGTAGGTAGCACCCCTGTAACAGAATCATCCACATGTGACTGTCTGGTGATGCAAAATGCAACCACCAAGTCACTGAGGCACGAAGGTCTGCTGACGGATTTCCGGCAGGACACGTAGCTATCCCCTCCTTTTCTTCGTGTCTTTGTGCCCTCCTGGTTGTCTTTATCTCCGATCTCCGGCGTTGGCCCGGATTCTGCTCTATACATCACCCGCATTGAGTACATCAACAAAGGAGGTGTGCTGGATGGGAGATAAACAGGTTTAACCAACGCCCTTTTTGATTTTGCGTCGGCTGTCTGGTGACGGTAGTCCCTGATGGCTGGCGCACAAGGGGCACGGGGGGTCGCTGTTGAGTGCACAAGGCAGCGGCCCCCATTTTTTGTGCATGCGGAAGGCCGGAAGCTACTCTTTCGGGAGCGGGATGTCCGGATAGCGAGTTTTTCGTTCCGCCAGGGCGCGGTCTGCTCCATCGGTGTCGCCGCTTGCCTTGAGACAGGCCGCTGCCTGGGCCAGGCAGTCAGGGACGAGTACAGGATCGTTGTAGAGGATGGCCACGCTCATGAAGTACCGGGCCGCCTTATCGAAATTCCCGCCCGCTTGTGCGGCGCGCCCCTGCCCCGCGTAGGCGCGTGCCCGCGCGCTGATCGTGCTGCCGGGATGCGAGGCGGCCTGTTCGTAGTATTGACCGGCCTTGCCCGCTTCGTCCGCAGCCAGCGCGGCGTCGCCCAAAGCCAGAGCGGCCTCGGCCACGGACGGGGCCTCGCCCCCACCTGCGATAACCTGCTCGTACGCCTTGACGGCCTCGGCACGCTTGCCTTGCCCATCGTAGGCCCGACCAAGGATGTACCAGCCCGACTGACGCCACTTGCCCGCGCGCGTATCCAGCACCAGCTGGTCAGCCGCCTGCACACACTCAGCGTAGGCTTTCTGTTCGAGACGGTACTGCGCCAGCCACTCAAGTAGCGATTCCGACAGCCCGTCTCCCTCAGAGGTCCCCAGGAGCTTCTGGAACCGGTCGGCTGCTTCCTGGTCCTTGTCCTGCGATTGCAGCACATAGGCTAGCGCAAGCTGTGCCTCACGTTTCAGATCAGGACGGGTATCGGCGGCCAGAACCAGGCGCAGGCTCGCCTCGGCATCGGCAAACCGTTCGGCCTGCTGCAGGAGCCGTCCCTCCCAGTAGGCGGACTCAACCGTGAACGCTGACTTGGGAAAACGCCTTCGCAGCTCGCGCAGCGAACTGAGTGCATCGGTGTCGCGCTTGAGACGCACCTCGCTCATCGCCTTCTGGAAGATGGCTTCCTCGACCAGCGGATCGGTCGCATGATTCTGGACCAGTGTGCTCCAGGACGATATTGCCTTTCCATCACTGTCGGCACGCGACCAGCAGTAGCCCGCAGCAAACAGCGCCCGGGGAGCAAGGTCATGGTCGGGCCACCGGGTTGAGACGATACCAAACTGCTCAGCCGCCTGGACGAAGTCAGACCTGGCCTGAAGGTGATAGGCCAGCCGGTAGGTTGCTTCGCAGGCCACCTCGCTGGTTGGAAACTCCCGCGCGATAAGCCGGTAGTACTGAACGGCATCGTCGGCCTGGTTCAGGGCGGCATGTGACTCCGCGAGGAGCCAGTAGATGTCCTTCTGCAACTCGTCGCTGCCGGTCAGATCCTCCGCCTCGGCCACGGCTTCCTTGTACTTGCCGTCGTTGTAGAGCGCCAGCGCCAGTTCATAACGTGCTGCATCTCCGAACCGGCTCTCCGGGTGCCCGGCCAACAGCGCGCGATAAGCCGTCACCGCGTCGGCGTGACGCAGGAGCTGTCGCAGGCAGTTGGCCTTGAGATAGAGCCACTCGGCCGCGTCAGCCTCCCGTCCTTCCGAGGCTTCACAGGTCCGCAGCGCGTCCGCGTAGCGACTGGCGTTGTGACTGGCCCAGGCGGCACGCAGGCGTGACTCGCCCGTGCGGACATCCTCGGGATACGTTTTGCCTAACTTTCGATAGGCATCCGCGCTCTTCTCGAACGTGCCGGCACGGTAATGCGCCTCCGCTACCTGGAACCACCCCTCGGCACCCAGGCGCGGGTCGGGCGGGTTGTCCGCCACCTGCTGGAAAAGCTTGAGCGCACGAGCATGCCCGGCCTCGTCCTCGCCCCGTACCAGCACCTGCCCAAGCTTCAGGAGCCCGTAGGCATGGAACTCTGAGTCCTTGAAATCCTTGGCCACACGCTCAAAAGCCGTGATGGCTTCGGCGTCCTGTTCGAGCTTGAGGAGAGCCTCTCCCAACAGGTACCAGCAGGCCGCAGCCACTTCGGCAGGAGGGTCCTCCTTCAAAACAGTACGGTAGAGATACGCCGCTGCATCATAGTGACCTGAGTCCATGAACAGGCCGGCACGACGAAATCCGGCCCGGTGACGAAACTCGCTTTGCGGGTAGTTTTTGAAGACCAATCCGAAATGCTTGTCGGCATCGAGCGGTGTGCCGGTGCGACGGTAGCACTCGCCCAGCCGGAAATGGACGATGTCCGCTTCCGCGAGATCTGGCTCCTCGCGCAGGATGGCCTCGTACTCCTGGGCTGCCAGGCCAAACATCTCGCGGGCGAAAAGTCCGTCCGCCAGGACCATGCGCGCCGCGCCCTCTTCCGGGAGCTGACCCGTGGCGACGGCGGCCAGACAGCCGAGAATGCAGAGGCTTGGCAACAAGAAGCGACGGATCATTGTGCGTTGCTGTCTTCGATGGTGGTCGCGAAGGACACGTTCCAGATATCGGCGCGGCGACAGGCGTCCAGAACATCGATGACGTCCTCGTAGCGCGTGTCCTCGTCAGCGCGAATCAGAACCGCCCAGTCGGAGAACTGCTCGACGATCCTGTTCAGGAGACCGTCCAGGGCCGCCTCATCCATTTCAAGCTGGTTCACCACCACGGCTCCGTTATCGCGGATGTTGATGATGATCTCGCCGGGAATACGGTCGGGCTGCTCACTGGTCTGGGCCGTGGGCAGTGTGATGTCGATCTCGGTCTCCCACTGGGAGAAGATCTGGCTGGCCACGAAGAAGGTCAGGAGCAGGAAGATCACGTCGATCATCGGCGTAATCTGGAAGCTCTGCTCGGGCCCGCTGTTGTTCTTCTTGAAGTTCATTCCGTTTCAGCCTTCTTGCTCAGCAGGGCGGTCAACACGTCGGTCGAAGCGGCCTCGAGCTGCGAGACGAGCGTCGCGGCACGACGCCTGAAGTAGGCATAGAAGATCATGGCCGGAATACCAACAATCAGGCCGAAAGCGGTCGTCACAAGAGCCTGCGAAACACCGCCGGCCAGCACCATCGGACGCGCCTGGGCAATATCCAGCGCTACCGCGCTGAAGGCACGCAGCATCCCGAACACCGTACCCAGCAGACCCACCATCGGCGCAATCACCGAGATATCCAGCAGGTAGCGGGTCTGCCCCTCGAGGGCTTCAGCCTGGCGGCTGCCCTCTCCCTGCATGACATCTTTGAGCAACATGCCGTCAGGATTCGGAACGTTCAGCACGTAGTCGATCGCCACCAGCGTAACCGCAGCCAACGGAGACGGCCGGTACTCACAGGCCTTGCGCGCTTCCTTGACGTCACCCGCGCGCAGCTTCTCAACCAGCTCCCGATGCAACGGCCGGGGTGTCACCGCACCAATACGCAGGATGGCGAGGAAGTAGATTACGAAAGCCACCGTCAGGAGCGACATAACCGCCAACACGATCATGAGCCAGCCGCCGTTTTCTACCACGGTCTGCCACGATAGGCGCTCCACCTCCGCGGCCGCACTCTCGGCGGTCTCCTGGGCCCACAGCGGCACCACTCCCACCAGCCACGCTGCCGCAGCGCCGGCCCACATCTTTGCCTGTCTACACATCACACTCATGACCTAGTCTCCCATCTCCGGATAGTTCGCGCCCAACAGGGCCGAAATGCATTTGTGGTACTGTTTCGTTTCATCTCTGGAAAATCGTTCGACCGCCTTGACCCGCTCCTTCAGCGCAGCGAGGTCCAGCCCGGCCGATGCCCCAAGATGCGTTTTCCGCGCTATGGCAGCTTGGGGACTCGTCGTCTCGAGCGCGTCAAGACTCTCCTTAACCTGCTGGTAGGCATCCCGGAACGGCAGCCCTTCCGCCACAAGCTCGAGTGCCCGGTCGGCGGCAAACACGCCCGCTTCAAACGCGTTGGTCAGCGCCTTCCGATCCGCGGTCATCCCGCTGACGAGCTTGGCCATCACGGCCAGGCAAGCCCGCGTGGTTGCCACGCCCGCCATGAAGGGCTCCTTGACCTCCTGCAGGTCCCGGTTATAGCCGCTGGGCAATCCTTTCACGATTCCCATCGCCGCGGTCATGTGCCCCATGACCCGCGAAGCTTTGGCACGCACCAGCTCCGCCACGTCAGGGTTCTGCTTCTGCGGCATGATGCTGCTGCCGGTGCAGTAATCAGCCGGCAGCGTGAAATAGGGCATCTCCGGCGTGGTAAAGAGAATCAGGTCTTCGGCCAACCGCGACAGCGTCAACATGACCTGGACGCAGGCCGAGAGAATGACGGTCTCGCACTTGCCCCGGGCGTTCCCGGCATAGAGCACGTTGTGTTGCGGGGCAGCGAATCCCAACAGGTCGGCCGTGAGCTGCCGATCGATCGGCAGTGGCACACCGTATCCCGCCGCGGAACCCAACGGGCACCGGTCGTTAAAATCGTAGGCCGACATGGTGAGCGCCATGTCGTCGAGCAGGCTCTCGGCATGGGCCGAGGCCCACACCCCCACCGAGCTGGGCATCGCGGGCTGCATATGCGTCCGCCCCACCATGGGAACCTTCTGGTACCGCTTGGCAAACGCCAACAGCGCCGCTGCAAGCTGGGCGCCTTCGTTCAACAGCTCCAGCAATTCGGTCTTGGCATACAACCGGAGATCGGTCGCCACCTGGTCGTTCCGGCTCCGGGCCGTGTGTATCCGCCGCCCCACCTCGCCCAACTTGGCGCTAAGCATCCGCTCAACGGCAAGATGCACATCCTGGTCCGCCGCCGTAATCCGGAACTTGCCGGACCGAACGGTCGCGATGATCTCCCGCAAGGCCGCGATGGTGGCCGCGAGTTCCTGCTTTGAGAGAACGGGACCGCCCCCCACATCGAGCCGCGCCAACATGGCGGCATGCGCCGCCGAACCGATGCAGTCTGCCTCGGTCAGGGCCATATCGAGAACCGGGTCTTTGCCGATCGTAAATGCCAGAACCTGGCTATCGACTTTCCCCACCAGCGTCTTGCGTGTCTGTGTTGCCATGATCAGTCTCACTCATTGCGACCGGAAGCGAGCTCTCAACAGAGGCTTCCAAGTCGCGCCGCGCGGCTTCCGCTTCGTCCAGCAATTTCCTCAGCCGACGTGACCGCTTCCCGCGCGCCAACGCGTCAAGGAAGGCTACGTATTGCGTCACAACCTCTTGAACCGCCATACCCCGCCCCACGACCACCGCCCCCAGAGAGGCCTGCTTGGCGTGGCAGAAGGTATCGATCCAGTCCGCGTTGCGCTGCTCAATCAGCGCATGGAACCCGTCCCCTCGCCTAATATCACTGGCCAAGGGAATACCAAATGCCCCGGGATAAAGCAACAACTCGGCAGCGAGTTGCTTCAGGACATCCGCAGGCATCGTGCCGGGACGGAACACCTTGCGTTGCTGGCGCATGATCCACCCGTCCCAGGCTACCTCCAGGTCAGCCGGCCCCGCACCCGCGCCGAGCAGTACAGAGGCGAACAAACCGGCTGAAACGGTCTCTCCTTCATCCAGGCGCCTGAACAGCTCCCGCAGACAGCCATAGCCATCCGGTGGCTCTGCCAGCCACGCGACCAGCAAAGCGCTCATCGGTCCGTCCGTTGCGGTATCCCATTCATCCGGGCCCCGCTCCAACCAATCGGCCAGCGGCGGCACGCGTCCCTCCCGCCATCGCTCCACCATCGCGAAGGCATCGGCTCCGCGCTGTTCACGCCACAGATTGCGGGCCAGTCCCACGGGTAGCCAGCGCGGGACCTGCACCGGGGTCGGATCAATACGTGACGAAGGGACAAAACCTTGCAGCAATAGACGACAGAAGGCGATACGGACCGATTCCTCGGCAAGACATTCTGCCCTTGGAACGATCATCCGCTGAACGAGACGATTGGCTTCCAGACCCTGACGCAGCGCGAGCGGTCCACATTCCGCTACGGCTAGCGTGCCGGTTTCCGCGTTTACGGAGGAACGGATGATGATGCGGATCTCGCGCCGGCTAAACGATATAGGTCCTCCCACGATCTCCTCGGCCCTGGTGCGCAAGGTTTCAGCCCAGCGGCCGGCCTCCAGGTTGTCGAGCGTGTTGGAGCCCACCACCGCAAAACGGCGCGATGGCGTGCGATAGGTTTTCACGGCATGCAGGCGGGACAGGTCAACGTCCTGACCCCATGCTGCAGTCAGGCACAAGAGCAGCATCGGCAAGGCATGCAGCGGGAACCGGTATGCAGGTTGATGCTCTGCCGACGGGTACGTCTTCATGGATAAGCCGCGCGCAGCCACGGTCGCAACCGCTCAGGCGTCGGACTTGCCCTTCCCGGCCTTGGAGGTCTTACTGTCGGAGCTGGCGGACTTGGTGCTGCTCTTCTTCTCGGGCGTCTTCTTCTCGCTTGCCTTCGCGGCAGCCGAACTGCTCGACGCCTTCTGGGCGCCCTTCTGGTAGGAACTGCTGCGGTAGTCGGTCTCGTAGAAACCGGCGCCCTTGAAGATGATACCCGCCCCGGTTCCGAACAGACGATTCACCCGCCCCTTGCATTCCGGGCAGGCCTTAAGCCGCTCCTCCGTCATGGACTGGAACTTCTCGAACGTATGCCCGCACTTGAGGCACTCGTATTCGTATGTCGGCATCACACGCTCCCTTGCAGAAATCAGCGCGAAATGTACCGTAACCACACGGTGGGTGTCAAATGCGCGGCGACCGGAGACTCGGCAGGCGATATGTTCCACTCTACCTGATGATCATGATCGCGCCACGTCGCGGAATCTTCTCAACCGTGCCGTTGAATACTATGTCATAGCCTAAAAGGCTCCTGATGCGGGTCGAACCCGTCCCACTGCTACTGTTCCACCCGTAGAAGCGAAATGTCACATCCTCCAACTCAGTGTACTTGGAATCACTGAGGGCTATCGGAGCTCCGAAGCCGCTTGCATCAGTATCCCATCCGCCCGTTGCCCCAGCAACTCCTGTGACAGAGGCTATCACTTTGTCGCTGCTGAAACCGTCAACACTTGATAGAACCGCCAAGTCGTTGCAGCCGTCACCTGTGGCTTCGCCATTGATTTCCAGGCTACTCAGGTTGAAACCGTAGAGGTCGACTGCTGTCATCGTGACTTCAATGTAATGCCCAGCCGTAATGGCGCCACCCAGTGTTGTCTGCTCGCTTCCGCCGGAGATCTTGAAACCATACTTGTTGGTACTCGTCGATCTTACAACACTATACGGAAGTGATATCTCCGCACTCAGAACGTGGGTTGCTGTCGTGTCTGCCCCAATGGTGTATGGCGCACTGTAGTTATCATCCAAGTCTATCCCGGTCACCTCCCACCCCGCAACGATGTCAGCGGAGGCGAGGGCGGGCAGAAGTGCGGCCATAGTGATGGCGCAGATGAAGGGCATTGGTTTCATGTCGAGTCTCCTGTGGTGCGATAGGGTTCTGTCAAAAGAATTTCACTTCTGACTTCCCAACATCTTGCCTATAAGTGGGTTACGACCAAATGGCCGTTCTCCCCCGTTCTCATGGCCTATATTTCTCCATTTGAATATCCAACAGCCAACAAGGAATATCC
>JADHWE010000069.1 GCA_016783675.1 Kiritimatiellia bacterium | reverse complement strand
CTCAACGAAAAGGACAAAGCCTTCCTGGAGCGGCTCAAGCAGCTCATCGACCAGGACGCGGTCTGGATTGAACGCACCTTTGAGTCGCCTTTGTACTTCGTTCTCCGAGGCAACTACGGAGATCGGGTAGAGCGCATGTTCAAACTCACCCGCCAAGGCGTCCGGTGGCGCTTCTGGCGGCTGTTCAATGATATCTATGTCTCGGCCTATGAGACCATCATCTTCATAGAGAAGCAGCTCGGGCCTGAGTTCCGTCAGGACGCCCTGATCATTGCCCATGACCGGTTTGTCAGGAGACAGCATGCCTTACAGGGGCTATCGTTCAAGGAGGCGAATCCATATCGAAACCAGGACGAAGATTGAGCTTAGCCCGGCATTGATCCGGCGAGTATCCGGTTTGGATGACTTGGTCCGCATCTTCTTCCCGGACAACCCGCGGCATAAGAGAGCGTTCATTTCGCTGTGGCTTGAAGTCAAATACTCCGATGGCCAGTTTCTTTCATCATGCAAACACATCCCCGCACGCTATGACATTACCCAGCGTATCCTTGAGATCGTCCGTGCCAAGATGAAGCGACTTGGCTTGATCAGGCGCGTGAGCCACTACAGCCCGGAATTCGGTCATCGGTCCGGATGGACATTCTCGCCACGGTTTAGGAGTGCGCTCCAACAGATGTCATCCCTCATCCAAGACGCCACTGTCAGCACGGGGGATTCCCGTGACGAACGCAAGGACAGAGACGCTCTCCTCTACGTGTAGATATTGCCGCGCCGCACAAATGTGAGACGGCGGTGACCTCTATTGGAACGTGCAGGTAATGAAGCCTGCTCAACAAAGGAGGTCGTCATGAGCGATGAGAATGCCGGTATCCCCAGTGAAGAGAAGAGTCCGATGGTTGAGTTGACAGGACTCTGGTCGCATCAAGGGCAAAACAAGGAGAAATTCCTGTGTGGCTCGATTGGCGGTGCGACCGTGTTCGTCTTCAAGAATAAGTACAAAGAGAAGGACAAGCAGCCTGACTATCGCCTATGCGTTGCACGCAATCGCCGCAAGGACGAGCCGGGCGAGTTCATCGAAGACGCTCAGGATCCGCACTCCGAGGCCCCCGGGGTAGATGACTCTAACATGCCCTTCTAGACCATACGCGGATCGCTACAGGAAAGCAGCGCGCCCGCCTGACACGGGCGTGTCTGCTTTCCAGGGTGCAGGAGGCCACCATGAAGATGAAGGACCGGTAACCACTCATCGCCGCAGATACCGCACTCACCCGGCTTCATAAACACCGCCTTGACCTGCTCGCCTCTGTCATAGAGGCAACGGCCTGTTTTCGGACAGCAGATCCTGCCGGCCTGCCAGTCAAAACTCTTCCGCATGATACACCCTCCAATTGACAAGGGATTTGCCCTCCTTCTGAAAGGGCTGCGTGTCTCACATATATAGCCCGACACGTCTGCCAGGGAGTTTCACCTCGTGATCAATCTGCCTTCTCGGAATACATTGCGGCCATTTCGCGCGGTTTAAGGTGGTTAGCAGAATAGCGGGGCGGGAAGGTTGGAATCTTTAACACCACGACTTTCACGATCTGCCGCACATCGCGGAGATTCGCCCCTAAAACGCGTGTTCTTCGCCACCTGACCTAAATGTGAGACAGCCTGGACCTGCTGTAACAGGCCAATGGCCAAAAAGGAGTAGCGATGTACACACACGTTCAAGCAAAGACACTCCGCTGTCCACGTTGCGGTACACCGATTCCAATGGGGTGCCATTGTGCGGGGCTCGCGAGTTCGCCGGGCTCGCTGAAGGTTGATCTTAAGCAAGGTTGAGCTCTCGCCTCCACAAAGGACCGGGTCTCGGCCACTTTCACGGCCATTTCACTTCCTGGTCTAGCATCATGAAAGAAGTGAGACGCTACGTTCAATAGATGTAAGAAGCACAAACATAGAGAGGAGGTGAGAAAAGCATGACAGCACGCAATTCTTCGAATTCGCAGGACAACGACCTGGGGCCGGCGGTGCAAGCAGCAGGCAGCAAGGTCGCGTCCGAGCAGGCTTCTGCACGGTCCGACACGGTAACCGGTAGCAGCCCGGGGAGTCCCATCACGCTCATGCCAGAAGATCTGCGCAAGTCTTCGGCTGGCATTGACGGCTGAGACACGCAGTAACGATAGCCAAGCAGGGGTGGTCCCACCACCCCTGCTTATTACTCAGGAGAAGATTATCAATGACCTTTGCAGAGAGCTGGTACAACGCAAATTTCCAGATGTTCATGCTGGCATATCCGGGGGTGTGGATAGAGATTGAATCTGATGCTTACGAGTGGGTCCTGATCCATAACTTTCCGCTTCCCTCCAACTTCCAACAGCAGTCAACGCGCCTGCTCATGCTGCTCCCGGGGCTCACGCAACCTGTCGCCACGCCACCGAGACATTACTACGTGAACCAGGACTTGACTCTGACGTCGGGACGCAGGCCAAAGCACATCTTTGACAATGCGGTATTCCATGGCGCACGTGAGCTATCCAACCTCGGGTATGCGTATGCGTGTGTCTTGCTGACCCGCTGGAGGCCCAGCGCCGATGTTGTCTCAGGTGACAACCTGGTGTCAGTCACCAATCTCATATACGAGCGTCTTGAACAAGCAGTCTAGGAGGCAACTATGCACATCAGCACCGTATTCCAACGTTCGATCTTCACAGCAGTTAAAGAGTATGTGGTCCGCCACAAACCGAAGGAGTCATTTGCCCTGGTTGGCTGCGGCTTGTCGTCCTCCAACCAACACACGCGCCTGCTGGCACGGAAACCGTTCTTCCCCGCCCCAGAGGACTATGAGGTGCAGGAACCCTATGCCGTCCGAGTTAAAGATGCGTGGTTCCACAGAATGCTGTCAAGATGCGCGGCTGAGCAGTTGCACCCGCTTTTCCTGCACTCGCATCCATTCGAAACCGGCCTTCCCAAGGAAAGCCCGATTGACAAGTCGACTGCAAGGCAACGCTGCGTCGAGGTATCCGCCGCGCTGAACGGTAGCTTGATAGCCAACATGGTAGTGAACTCTGATTTTTCCGCGTTTGAAGGGCACATCTACGACCGACCACGAGACCGCCGCATCGCCATGGATAAGATTCTTGTTCCGGAGCAAGGCCACCTCAGATGGTTCCGGCCGACATCCAGCTTGGATAACGGCGCGGGTGTTCATCGCGTGGATCATCGAGACTACAACTCGCGTCTGTCATGGGGGTTCGGTGATGCCGTCGCCGAAATGTTCCCCCGGTTCCACTTTGCCGTGATCGGCGCCGGCGGGCTCGGCGAGGATCTTGCTGTTCAGCTCGCTACCCTTGGGCCAGAGCTGACGATCATAGACACCGATGTATTCCAGAACGTGAACGAAACCAGGTCGCGCTTCGGCAATGAAGCGCATTCGTCGGAATGCGTTCCAAAGGTGGAGTTGGCTCGTTTGGCCTGTTTGCAAAGTCGCCCCAACACCGTTGTTCACACAATTCGGGGCGACATACGCGACGAAGTTGTCCAGAAAGAGGTCATCAAAGCTGACGCGATCGTCATCGGTACCGACAATGTGACATCGCGGATTGTCGCCTCACGTCTGGCCATGACCCACGGCATACTTCTATTTGACGTTGGCACAGGCATTACCGTTCAGGCTGGACGCCTAGTCAGTGTGCGAGGGCAGGTCATGAAGCTGATGCCTGGCCTGAATCTGTGCCATGAATGCGCGCAGTACATGGACGTCAACAAAGGGTATGACGGGCTGCTCAACGAACAGGACTACGAGTTCAGACGTCGTCAAGGCTATATCAAGGGGGCAGCAGTAAAGGCACCTCAGGTTATGCCGGTGAACTCTGTTATGGCCGGAACCTGTATGTGGGAGATCTTACGCTATTTCAGTGGGGCATCACCTGACCACCACTCAGACGTGGTGACGATTGATCTCCTGAACAACACATCACAGGCCCACTTGTACGAACGAAAAGCAGATGGAACTCGGACCGACTGCCCCGTGTGTACCGGGGGCGATTTTCTTACCGGTGACAGAGCGCCGTTCCTGTGCCGCCATCGTGAGTCGGCAACCGATGACTTCCTCCGGACTATGCACAAAGGGAAGGTAATCCATGGCACAACCGATACCTCCAAACATCGACCTGTATCCACCTCGGGCCTGGCGACCCGCTGACAATCAGGTCCACAGGAATGATGGTGCGTGGCCCCCACGTGACGGTCGCGTCCGCGCAAACCAAGGCCAGCTTGAGGAAGGGCGCATCAGGCGTCCTGACCACGAACAAGAGGGCAGACCCGCTTACCCCGAGGGGTTCGCGCTCCCGCCACCAGCAGCGGCGGGGATAGGCGTGGATGAGATTCTTCAGGGACTTGTTGTTATCGCCCTCGCTGCGATCCTACTCGCCCCTGCCTTCCTTGCCGTGCGGCACTACCATCAAGTGCGGCTGCGGAGGGCGCGTGTAGCTCGAAGCATTGCCGATGCCGGCACCAGGCTACGCAAAGGAGCTTCGGATCTCATACGGTCCGCTCAAGATAGCATCAGCGCGCCTATCATGGTCTCACACCCTAAACCACCGACCGTTTACGCTGCAGTAGAGACAAACGTCGTGTCGGAACCACGTCACCAAGCATTGACGCCGCCCCGAGTATGCGTTTCGACTGATCTGACGCAGTCAGTCCCACGGGTTCCGGTCGGACCCGCCAACCAGCACCACTTGATAGAAGACCGTATCTACACAATGGCGTGTGAGAATCCAGCGTGGTGCCCTGGCAACATCGCGAGTTGGCTCAACAGGCGCGGAGCCGACATCAGGTCCACCGACGTAGAGTCGGTGCTTCGTGACCTCAATCTCGATACAGAATCGCAGCGGATGCTGAACACGGAACTCCTATATCTCGATGGGGCCGTCCTGCTGACTTCTACAACAATCCAAATGCTGCAGTCTTTCAACCCATGCCTCACGGAACGCGATGTAGCGCCAAGTCGGCCTGGCGAACTGATCGCCCATGACATCATGAGCGTCAATCCCGTTCGCGGACAACCATCGGTATGTCTTCATATCCTGGTCGACACGTTTAGCAGCTACGCATTCATCGCAACGTATGCCGGCAAGTGGCCCTCTCACGCGGCATCTGTAGTTCGGGATCATGTGGTGCCGGAGTACGAAGCGCGGGGCATCGCCATCAACACAGTGTTGACGCCCAAACATGACCTGTTCTGGGGGAAAGGTGATCACCCCTACGTGGTGTGTCTCCGGCAGCTCGGAATCCGCCAGCTACTGACATACCAGCGGCCACACGGAAACAGCGCGTACCTCCACAGATTCCGGAAAACACTGGAGCGGGAATTCCTGAGACCGAAAGGGAACACAAGACGATTCGTATCAATGGACGAGTTTGAATCGGAGTTGGATGCCTGGCTCTATGCCTACAACCATAGTCGGCCACATGTGGGCTATCCGAATATGGGGGAACCGCCCGCAACCAGGATGCCGTCGTTAGGAACGACAGATTGACCGACCAATCGCTGACTCATTGCCCCGTCACCGCGCCGGAATATGCTGAGTCTGTGGCTAGAAGCTGATCAGCGACAGAAAAGCTCGCACCAGCAAAAGAAGGAATATTCCGACTGGACGCGCGAGATCGTGTCCGTTCCACGCCGGGGCGATCGTGACACTTACCCACTGGACGTACGGACGAGTCGCCCTGGAGATCACCGCAGCAAACTTCGGATTGAATGCCAGCCCTGTGGTGAGCAGCAGCCATTCGATGACGAGTGCCGCGACGAGAACGTCGACGAGAATGATGAGTAAGAATGTCATGAGGAACCCCTTTCTTTGTTCAGCTAACCTGATATCGAAGATCTATCCAGAGGCAGGTCCATCTGCGTGGTTGTGACTTGCTGGCACGCAAACAAGACGGCTGAGTCCTCAACCTGCCCAAAGATACTTGCCCGATGGCCAATGGCCCTTCCGCCGATGCGACGAGATAGGTAGTGAGTGTCTGAAATCTCCAGGAGCTTGAGAACATCACTGACCTTCATGCCCTGGCTGACCTCGATATCCCGCGTACGACTCTCGCTCGGGATCATGATTCTGATGGATCGTGGTTGACCTGGCATTGCTTGTCCTCAAATGTGAATGCAGTCCATGTTCTACATGAGTGTTACGTTGTCTCAGATTCCTTGGCCAAAACGCCCGGCTACCTGGAGCGCACATATTCGCGGGTCAAGTAGGTCGCGATTTCTTGCGTGATGACGTCTTCAGCCACAGCCTGTTCTATGATTGCAAGAGCACGCTGCCGGGGCATAGCTCGCAACTTCTTTGCGATCTTTCGTCGGGCATCACCGCCGTCTTCTGCCAGGGCGTCGCCAATGATGTGGTTTCCGCCATCCGACACATCGCCAAGGTCATCGTAAGTCATCCCCATTGCGCCCATATCGAGACGGGTGATCGCCCGGCGCCGCCTGAACGACATATCACGGAGCTTGTCGTCATATTCAGAACGTGACAGCTTGCCATTAGCCCACCGCTGTTCAATATCCTCTTCTTCATCGTGGAACTTTTGGCAGCCCTTTTCCGCATCAGCCAAAGCGAGATGGAGCGTTCCTATGCGCGTTTCCCATACCTGTTCGCCGATAAAGTCGCGGTGAACGCGGTGACCATACTCTGCATCATAACGGGCGAGGTGCTGCTCGAGTTTCTCCGTATTGACCGCAAGTGCGTACTCCATGGTCCCTCGGTAGCGCTCGTCTCCTGCTAACGCCTCGCTGTGACGTTCAGCCTGCCCGCTGTTATAGTAGTGGGCGACACGATCGCGGGCGGAGTCCACAAGGCCGGCACGCTGATCCTCATCACTCACCTCGTCCTCTATGCCCCGCAACCGGTTGACCCAATCCCGCAGAGCATCGAAGAATGACCTATCCTCCCCATCATCAAACGGAGCCCATTCACCGCCCCAGTCTTCATTATCCTTTCGACCAGAATGCTCTTCGTCCGCGTCGGCATCCCCCCAAGGTTCCTCCTCGTCATCAAGGTCTGGGCCACTGTCACCTGACCACGCTTTGTCTTCGTACCCATCGTCGCCCCAGTCTGAGTCTTCCGTATCCGAATAGAGTTCACGGTCCATCTACACCCCCATAGTTTCTATCTTCTGCAAAGAGGACAGGGTGTCTCAGGTGTGGAGTGCTGATTCAGTTCCAGTACTGTCCGGCGAGGGAAACTGTAACTTCTCGTGCCACGCGAGTCGTCAGGGCAACGGCAGAGGGCGCAGGACTTGGAAAGCGTGTGTCTGTGGGGTCGATCTCGACGTCGGGGTCAAGTAGTGCAATGTCGGCTTCCCGCTTCTTTCTAAGGTCGGCCTTGCAGCGCAAGAAAGAAGACAGAAGCCTAATGCAGCGAATCGACAAGTTGGTCACGAATTGCCTGCCAGTTCTCAGCATTCATGGCTTTCAGTGCCGCCAAGACATCTCCGTTGAAGTCCGGCACCGAGACAGTCGCCTTGACATGCTGAAAGTGTCCCGTGATCGAGGGCAGTGCGGCCACGGCCTGCTGCGCGGCGATTTCCCCTACGTGGGTGTAATGCCGTGTCATCGCCGGGTTTGAGTGCCCCACAATAGCTTCTACCACGGCAAGGGGGGCGTTGGCCTCTCGGCACAGGCTAACGAAGGTATGACGAAGACTATGGAAACCCACTTCCACCACGGCGCGCTTCCCCTTGCTTCTGTACTTGCAGCCCTTCCTTTTGAGTTGAACCTTTCCGGTCCCATCCTTGTGGATCTGAATACCACAGTTGATGAAATGCTTCTGAATTCCGTCCGTCACCGCGTCAGTGCGGCGTACGTAGTCGGTTGCTGTCTGAGGCAGGACGTATTCAGGAGTATTCGTGCCCGTCGTGCGGTTGCTGTGTTTTCTTGCTCCAGCTACGGCTCTGCCTGATTGTTCATCCCGAACTTGAGCCAGTATCCTGCCGAGGTCCGGATGAATTGGTATGTGAACGGTTGTTCCCTTGGATCGCGCCGTCTTTGACGGAACCCGCATGATCAGGCGTCGGGCAAGGTCGACCTCAGACCAACGGAGGGTTGCACAATCGCCGAGGCGAAGGCCTGTGTATATCCCTAACGCGAACAGGGAGTGCAACTCGCCGGTAGCTGCACGGACAATCTCCGAGAGTTCCTCGCTGGTCAGTTCCCGCCGGCTCTGTGGGTTATCTTTGAGACGCGTGATGTCCTCCCACGGATTGGATTCAACCTGAGCTTCGCGTTTCAGAACTTTGAAGACCAGCATCAGCAAACGGATGTGCTTATTGAACGTGCCGGGCGCGAGTCCGGACTTTTTCAGCGATCCTGCGTACTCATTTCCAATAGAGGTTGAGACATCGCTCAGCATAGCCTGATCCGGATAACGGGATTCCATCCATTTGGCGAAGCGCCCGTACTGAAGCCCATATATGTGTAAAGTTGCATCCCCTGTGTCCGGCCTGTTTGGAGCATCGAGGAAATGTTGCCATGCGTTCGCGACTGTAACGCTGCCATTTCGCCGCAGGGCTTCCTCTTGGTTGTGGGAAGCAACGTCAAGGCGGTGAACGGCTGTGGCCAGGACTTGCTTTTCGTCGGCTACCAGATAGGGGGACATAATCTCCAGGCGCTTGCGCTCGGCGACATCCCGTTCCGTCGTCTTAAGGGACTGGCGGACCTTCTTCCCATTAACCCGGTACTGAAGGTAGTAGGTCCCGTGCCGAGGATCGTCAGCCGGGATCTCGTTGCCCAGCTTGTCCCGCTTGTACAGGTGGCCGGTACGATGTTTGGTCAGTCGCCGATTCGTCATCACTTGCGCCCTTCTACTCCTATCTGCTACCGTCTCAGGTCTTAGGAGGGAGAAAAGCCCCCAAAAAGCCCACAAGTAGGAGATTGACGCTGATATTATTGACTATCGGGCAGACTGTAAATGTGACATCGCCTCCGGCTTTCTTGAGGGCATCCACCATTTCCTGTGAGCGCTCAAGCGGTACGACGTTGTCCTTTGCTCCGTGGAATGCCCATGTGGGCAGGTTTGCCAGCTTTCCGGCATCTTTCGGGTTGCCTCCGCCACAGATAGGGGCGATGGCGGCAAATTTGTCGGGGTAAGCGGCGGCAAGGTGCCATGTGCCGTATCCGCCCATGCTCAGGCCAGTGAGGTAGATACGTTGCTTATCGATGGGGTAGCGCTTGATCAGGTCGTCTATCAGAGTGTTAAGTCCTTCAATTCTCTGGGGGTCGCTCCACCAGTCGTTTTTGGGGCATTGGGGCGAGGCGATGATGAAGGGGAGTTCTTTGCGGGTAACGATTTTCGGCGGCCCGTGCTTCTTGAGTTGTTTCAGATTGTTGCCTCGTTCTCCCGCACCATGCAGGAATAACATCAAAGGCCACTTCTTTTTTGTAGATACGGCATTTTTCGGTACGTACAGGAGATAGTTAAGCTTTGTCATGCCGGAAACCTTTCCCTTGAATGAACGGGCATGTTGCCCGCTCTTTATTTCTGGTTGAGCGTGCAGAGATGCACAGGCGCAGAGAAGCAAGACAATAGTCGTGTAGCTTATCGGCGAAACGTCAGGTAGTCTCATTTTTAATCTCCCGTTTATGTGAAGTGATTATCGTGGCGCAGATTCTATGATCAAGTCAATGTTCGGTTGTTTTTGGTCTTCGAGCACTGTGTGCTTTTATCTTGTCTGGCAAGAGTGGCTGGCGCAAGATTGAGCGGTAACAGGTCGTGTGTAGTCCAATTGAAATATGAGGTGCGAGATGAATGCTGACGTTCGCTATATTGTTCTTATTGTCATTGCTGCTATTGGTCTGCTCAAGGCGCTTTTCGCTATTATCGGCCCCGGAGTCGTAAAGCGTTTTGTGAGCTGGTGGCGCGATGCGGGAGCTATGCTGCACAAGGTGGGTGGCGGGATCTGTATCGTGTTTGCGGGACTGTTGCTTGCGGTCGTGCTGATGCAGCACGAGATTGTGGATTGGATTCTGATGCTGCTGGCGGTGCTCATGGCCTGGGGGGCCAATCTTTACTTCCGTGAAGACGATGTGAAGAAGTTGTTGGATTCCGTGATCCTGAAGCGCGGAGACAACTTTTTGCGCGCGATCAGTCTTTGCAGTGGCGCGATATGCGGCATCCTGCTCTGGATTGCCATCACGGGTTTGCTCGCACAATAGCGTCGGGGGATCGTGTGCATAGGGTCCCGGCCAGCCTGCCAAGCCGTAGGAATGGTCCTTTGCCCGTCTCGGGAAAGCTGCTCTCTATTGCTCCAGCGAGATAAAGTGATCCAGAATGTACGTCGTGGCCTCGTCGAGCGAAGGCAGGATCTTGGTACAAAAGCGCACCATCCACGGATTGCAGTTCTGGAAATCGAACGGTGAGAAGGCTACCACGAACTTTCCGAGCTGGTGCGAGGCGTAGAACACTTCCATTGCCGTGCCGATAGATGGCTTGCTGTAGTTGACCAGAATGATGTTCGCTTCGCGCACATCCTGCAGGTCGAATTCCACGATCTCGTTGGCGCTGTCCACTTCGCGGTCCTTGAAATTCCGGCGCATGGGATCCAGCAGTTTAAAGTGTCCATTCAGTTGTTCAATAGCTGACTGGCGCCATTCGCGCGCCTGGCCATCGACTTCGTCCATTATCGGGCCGCACAGGTAAATCTTCTTCATTCGGTAGTTCCTTCTTCTTCGATCACACGTGAGAAGGAGACAATATCAGCAATGTGCGAATGACGCAAATGGTCAGTGATGAGAAAGGGAAAGATCATATGCAATTGAGGAGCAGGCTGAAGCCTGTATTACATTCAGCACGCGCGCCCCTTCGCTTCGCTTCCGCCTACGCTAAGGCTCCGGCGTGACATGCCCGCCTACGCTAAGGCTTTGGCGTGACATGCCGGGTTAGGCCGCCGCTACACGTTGGTTGCTCTTCTGTGGTAGGGACGGCAGTCCCATGCCGTCCGGATGTGGGCAATCGAGGTATGCACGGAGCCACGGCGGTCAAGGGACTGACCGCCCTACCTTGGGAGCCGGATGTTGAGTGGGAGAAACGCGCCCCCCTTCGCTTCGCTTCCGCCTACGCCAAGGCTCCGGCGTGACATGCCCGCCTACGCTAAGGCTCCGGCGTGACATGCCCGCCTACGCTAAGGCTCCGGCGTGACATGCCCGCCTACGCTAAGGCTCCGGCGTGACATGCCGGGTTAGGCCGCCGCTACACGTTGGTTGCTCTTCTGTGGTAGGGACGGCAGTCCCATGCCGTCCGGATGTGGGCAATCAAGGTATGCACGGAGCCACGGCGGTCAAGGGATTGACCGCCCTACCTTGGGAGCCGGATGTTGAGTGGGAGAAACGCGCGCCCCTTCGCTTCGCTTCCGCCTACGCTAAGGCTCCGGCGTGACATGCCCGCCTGCGCTAAGGCTCCGGCGTGACATGCCGGGTTAGGCCGCCGCTACACGTTGGTTGCTCTTCTGTGGTAGGGACGGCAGTCCCATGCCGTCCGGATGCGGAACTTGTCAACGAAAGTGAGACATTTGTTTTGATTTTCTAAGCTACCTTTTTCTGTGGTTTGTTGATCCAGGCTGCCTCAGGTATTTTGGGCGGCAACGGGATGCCTTTCACGAACCGCTCAGGG